>JAVFAE010000199.1:0-3420 GCA_034002605.1 Weeksellaceae bacterium
GGTCAACTTCACCATCCAAAATCATATTGAATCCTTTGATTGTATCTTTAATATCCACTAAAACTCCCGGATTACCTGTAAACTGCTCGGCAACATGGAACGGTTGAGATAAGAAACGTTGAACTCGTCTTGCACGATGTACGACCAATTTATCTTCTTCAGATAATTCTTCCATACCCAAGATGGCGATGATATCTTGTAAAGCTTTGTATCGTTGAAGGATTTCTTTTACTCTTTGTGCACAATTGTAATGCTCATCTCCTAAAATTTGAGGAGTTAAAATTCTTGAGGTAGAATCCAATGGGTCAACTGCAGGATAAATTCCTAAAGAAGCAATCTTACGAGACAATACAGTTGTTGCATCTAAGTGGGCAAAAGTTGTAGCAGGTGCCGGGTCAGTCAAGTCATCCGCAGGTACATAAACCGCTTGAACCGACGTAATAGAACCTCTTTTGGTTGAGGTGATTCTTTCCTGCATCGCTCCCATCTCAGTTGCCAAAGTCGGTTGGTATCCTACCGCTGAAGGCATACGTCCTAAAAGTGCTGACACCTCAGAACCTGCCTGAGTAAAACGGAAAATATTATCAATAAAGAAAAGAACATCACGCCCTTGACCGGAACCATCACCATCACGGTAATATTCAGCCAAAGTTAATCCTGACAAAGCTACTCGTGCACGTGCTCCCGGAGGTTCATTCATCTGTCCGAAAACAAATGCTGCTTTGGATTCTTTCATCAGTTCTTTATCTACTTTTGATAAATCCCATCCTCCTTCTTCCATGGATTTCATGAATTCATCACCGTATTTGATAATTCCTGCTTCTAACATTTCACGAAGTAAGTCATTTCCTTCACGGGTTCTCTCTCCCACTCCGGCAAATACCGACAAACCACCGTGTCCTTTTGCAATATTATTAATCAACTCCTGAATCAATACGGTTTTACCAACACCTGCACCACCGAATAATCCGATTTTCCCTCCTTTTGCATAAGGTTCAATCAAATCGATTACTTTAATACCGGTAAATAAAACCTCGGATGAAGTCGATAAATCTTCGAATTTCGGAGCCGATCTGTGAATCGGCAATCCATCTGTTTTATCAATATTTCCTAATCCATCAATAGCATCCCCAACCACATTGAAAGTACGACCGTTTATAGCTTCTCCAATCGGCATTGTGATAGGTCCGTTCAATTCTCTTACTTCCTGACCTCTTTGTAATCCATCGGTTGAATCCATTGCGATACAACGAACGGTATCTTCACCGATATGTTGCTCTACTTCAAGAATCAACGACTCTTTACCTGCTCTTGGAATTTCCAATGCATCATAAATTTGTGGAAGGCTTTCTGCGTTTTCAAAAACAACGTCGATTACCGGTCCGATAATCTGTGCAATTTTTCCTTTATGGTTTGCCATTTTATAAAGATTAAGTGTTTTTTTAAATTTGGTGCAAATATAAGCGAATGAACTGATTCAACTCTAATAAAAAATAAGATTTTTATCAGTCATCGGGCTTTTTGCTTTCTTTCATCCTTTATTGTTGTTTTAAAGGTAATTATATTCAAAACAAAATCTGAATTACATTTTTTGACTAAAAAATATTTTATTCTATTTCGGATTAAATTCATTGAACTAAATTTTCTCTTTCGAGTAAATCCTTACCTTTGCACGATGAAAATTTTTGAAAAAATTTCAGACTGTAAAGGAATTAAAAAACCTGTTTTAACTCTGGGAACTTTTGATGGTTTGCACATTGGACATCAGTCTATTTTGAAAAAGTTGAATCAGATTGCAAATGAAGTGAACGGCGAAAGTGTTTTGCTGACTTTTGAACCTCATCCAAGAATTGTTTTAAATAAATCGCCCGAAAGTTTGCAAATGCTCACAACTTTATCAGAGAAAATCAAATTTTTAGAGAATTATGGTTTACAGAATTTAATTCTTCATCCATTTACTCAAAAATTTTCAGAATTAAGTGCTACTGATTTTGTTAAAAAATTATTGGTTGATGAAATTGGAATTCATACCATTATAATTGGTTATGACCATCATTTTGGAAAAGGACGTGAGGGAAATTATGAATTATTGCATCAACTTTCCAAAGAATACGGTTTCAACTGTATTCAAATTGAAGAAGTAAAATCAAATAACGCACATATCAGTTCGACTCAAATCCGAAAAGCTTTATCAGAAGGTAAAATTGAATATGCCAATCAAGGGTTAAATCGAAATTATTCTTTGATAGGAAAAGTAATTCACGGTGATAAATTAGGAAGAACTTTAGGTTTTCCCACTGCAAATTTAGAAACAGAACAATACAAACTCATTCCTGAAAATGGAGTTTATATGTCAAAACTTTATCGACAAGGAAAAACCTATAAAGCTTTAACCAGTATTGGAACACGACCTACAATTACTCATTCGGGCGAAAAAAGAGTGGAAACTTTTGTATTGGACTTTGATGAGGCTATTTATGGTGAACTAATCGAAATTGAATTTTTACATAAAATTCGGGATGACAAAAAGTTTGATTCATTGGATGAATTAGTTCAACAAATGAACAAAGACAAAGATTTTGCTGAAAAGTTTCATTTATAAAAACTATATTTGAGAAAAAGAAAATATGTCAAATGTAGGAATCATTATAGAGGAAAGAGCGGCAGACATTGGGAATTTCATGGTAGGTCGTCTTTTACCATTTAAACAAAAAAGAACAGTCGGACCTTTTGCTTTTATCGATCACATGGGACCGGCAGATTTAAAAGATTATCAGAATTTAGATGTAGCTCCACACCCCCACATTGGTTTATCCACACTTACTTATTTGTTTGAAGGTGCCATTCATCACCGCGACAGTATAGGTTCTGACATTATCATTGAACCGGGTGCAGTAAATTGGATGACAGCCGGAAAAGGAGTTGTTCATTCAGAAAGAACACCGGAATATTTGAGAACAACTTCCAAAAAATTACACGGTTTACAAATTTGGGTGGCTCTTCCAAAAGAATTGGAAGAAACAGAACCGATTTTTACACATATTGAAGCCAAACAATTACCCGTTTGGACAGAAGGCGAATTGAATTTTAAACTCATTGCCGGCCAGGTTTTTAATCGTAAATCGCCCGTTCCGGTTCATAGTAATTTATATTTTATCGAAATCAAATCCAAGAAAGAAAGTTGGGTGAGAATCGGAGTAGATTTATTTGGTGAAAGTGCTTTGTACATTTTGGAAGGAAGTATTTTAGAAGGAAATAATGAATATGGACCTAAACAAATTTTAATTGCCAAAGATTCTAAATTATGTGAATTTAAAATGGCAGAAAACTCAACAATTTATATTTTTGGTGGAGAAATTTTTCCGGAAGAACGCTATATCTATTGGAATTTTGTTTCAAGTTGCAAAGAACGAATCGAAC
>JAVFAE010000200.1:0-3389 GCA_034002605.1 Weeksellaceae bacterium
TATAAAAAATCAGAAGTTCAAAAAGAAAAAAAATACGATATAACATTCATTGGAAGCGCGCATACCGATCGTTATCAATTGGGCGAAACCATTCGGGAGTTAGCCGAAAAAATGAATTTAAAAACCTATTTTTTTTATTATTCACCAAGTAAAATTGCCTATTATTTAAAACGATTATTTGATGCTGATTTTAAAAAAGTTAAGCTAAAAAAATTGAGTTTCACACAATTAAATCATCAAGAAATTCAGAAAATTTATAACCAAAGTTTTTCGGTTCTGGATATTAATAAACCTTTTCAAAACGGTTTGACCATGCGTACTTTTGAAACTTTGGCAGCCGGTAAAAAGTTGATTACAACTAATCCGGATATTCGAAATTATCCGTTTTACAATCCACAAAATATTTTATACATCAACCGTGAAAAAATAGAACTTTCTTTTGATTTTTTTCAATCGGATTTTCAAGAATTAACATCCCATGATTTGGAAAAAATGTCATTGAAATCGTGGTTAATGGAAGTTTTTTTTGAAAATGATTCAACTTATTGGTCAATAGTTTTGGATTTTTAATCATTTTAGTATGATTTATCCCGTAGTACTGCTAATTTTGCCCAACAAAAATTAAGTAAGGAAAAATTCGTTTTAAATTTTTTTATTTAAGTCATTTTTTTAATACACAAAATTTTACAATTCAATGAAAAAACAAGCTTTAATCAGTGTTTCAGACAAATCCGATTTGTTGGAATTTGCACAGTTCTTAGCAGAAAAAGGGTATGGATTATTATCGACCGGAGGGACATTCAAGCACTTGAAGGACAATGGAATCGAAGTAACCGAAGTGAAAGAGGTTACCGGATTTCCTGAAATTTTAGATGGACGGGTAAAATCATTGCATCCGGCTATTCATGGAGGAATCATGGCACGTCGTTCCGATGAAAATCATATAAAAACTTTACAAGAACATCAAATTAATCCTATCGATATTGTGGTGGTAAATTTATATCCGTTTTTTGCTAAAATGAATACCGGATTGTCCGAAGCTGAAATGATTGAATTCATTGATATAGGCGGACCTTCTATGTTGCGCTCTTCAGCAAAAAATTTTTATGACGTAACAGTGATAACAGAAGTTTCTGATTATAAAAAAATTCAGCAGGAAATTGAAGAAACAGGAAATACAACATTGGAAACCCGAAGAAATCTGGCTGGAAAAGTATTCAATTTAACAGCAGCTTATGATGCAGCAATTTCATCCTATATTTTGAATGAAGATTTTCCGCATTATTTAGAATCTTCTTATGAAAAAGTAATGGATTTGCGTTATGGTGAAAATCCTCATCAAAAAGCAGCGTATTATGTGGATAAAACCCGAAACGGAGCAATGAAAGATTTTGAATATTTACAAGGAAAAGAATTGTCTTTTAATAATATTCGAGACATGGATTTGGCCTATAAAGTAGTTTCAGAATTTGAGGAAATTACCTGTTGTGCAGTGAAACATTCTACGCCTTGCGGTGTGGCGACCGGAAAAACAGTTGATGAAGCTTATCAGAAAACGTATGAATGTGATCCGGTTTCTATTTTTGGCGGAATCATTGCTTTTAATACTGAAGTTAATCATTCTACAGCAGAAGAATTGAATAAGATTTTCTTAGAAATTGTGATTGCACCTTCTTTCACAAAAGAAGCTTTGGAAATTTTCAGTACCAAGAAAAATTTACGAATTATCAAAGTAAACAATAGAGTTTCAGACCGGGTCAGTTACGCTAAAGTTGACGGTGGATTATTAGTTCAAAGTGTGGATAATCAATTTTCGACCGACTTTAAAGTTGTAACAGAAAAACAACCGACAGAAAAGCAAATGACAGATTTAATATTTGCACAAAAAATTGTGAAATGGGTAAAATCTAATGCAATAGTGGTTGCAACTAACGGACAAGCATTTGGAATAGGAGGAGGGCAAACCAATCGGATTTGGGCAGCACAACAAGCAATTGAAAGAGCAAAAAGAGTACAAACCGAAGAGTTGGTGTTGGCTTCTGATGCATTTTTCCCATTTCGAGATACAGTAGATTTTGCTGTAAATGAAGGGGTTACCGCATTCATTCAGCCGGGAGGTTCACTAAAAGACCAAGAAAGTATTGAAGCTTGTAATGAACATGGAATTCCTATGGTTTTTACCGGAATGCGACATTTTCTACATTAAAAAATTTAAATGGATAAATCAGTCTTGCTGAGATTTCAAATTTTGGCAAGACTTTATTTTTTTCTGCAAATGCAATAATATGTCCGTCCGGATCGGCAAAATAACAAACTTTATCGCCCCAATCACGGTCTTTAGGAGAACTGATGAGTTGTGCGCCAACTTGTTTTGCATTTTCAAATTCGAGGTTCAAATCTTCCACCAACAAATAAAGTTCACATCTTGGAATTCCATTTCCGGACTGAGGATGAGGTGTTTTATTTGAAAGAATTTTAGCAATGCCATTATTGGGCATCAGACCCAATTTGCAGTTTTCTGAAAGCTGGAATTCAGTCATTCCCGGAACATCCAATTCCGGTTTTTTTCGGAACAAATGAGAATAAAATTCTGTACTTTTTTGTTGGTTTTCAACATATAAAATGATTTCGGTGTGCAGAATATGATTCATTTAGCAATGATTTTAATTGTAAAGATAATATAAACGGAACATTTTTTGACAATCAGTTACTTTTAAAAATTGTAGTTTTATTTTTTTTCTGCTGATGAAACATTATTTATTTTTTAGTACTATATTTTGTTTGTTTGGTATTTCCGTTTTTGCACAACCCGGTGCTTATTCTTATTTTAATTCAAATCCCAAAGATACAATTTTCACCAAAAATCAAATTACAGTACTCAATTCTTCAGGTGATACCATTGAAATCAGTGATTTTAAAAACGGAAAGATTCATGGAATTCAAAAATTATTTTTTAACAATTCAGAGCTTCGTTATAAGGCCGATTACAAAAATGGTTTATTGGACGGAAAAGCAGAAACTTTTCAGCAAAATCGAAAATCACCTATAAAGATTGAGCATTATAAATCCATTCCGGCAGAAAATAAATCGGTTTTAAACGGACTTTCACAAGTCTTTGATTTTGAAGGAATTTTATTGGAAGAGATTAATTATAAAAATGGATTGAAAAACGGGAAATATAAACTGTTTCATTCCAACGGAAAATTAAAACAAGAAGGAATTTATCAGAATAATTTAGATACTGGGCGAAAGAAAACTTATGATGCAAACGGTTTTATATTGAAAGATGAAAATTTCATCATAATCGATAATCCTGATTTTGTAAAATTGAATCCATCGAAATTACCGGAAGAAATTCCTGAAAAGCCAAAAAGTCTTTCAAATGTTCC
>JAVFAE010000201.1:0-3363 GCA_034002605.1 Weeksellaceae bacterium
CGGGTTGGTTGATTAAAAACAAGGTTTCAAGCATCTGCACCTTTTCTTTTCTTATTTGTTGAAGATGTTTTTTAATTTGAATTTTAAAATCTTTTCCGTGTGCATAAATAATCAATTTTCCCATTCCTAATTTAGGAGCAATACTTAGAGAAGTTTGTGCAACATCTGTTGAATTGCCTTCAGCTGAGTGGATATAATTATGGGTTTCGCCAAATGAGTGATAAATATGCTTTAACAGTTCACAATATTTTTCAGGAATATACAGCTTGCTTTTTTTCCGATTGGCAGAAACTTTTGTTACAATCATAACGGTAAGTCGGTTTCCCATTTCTTCCACAATCTTTTTGAAATTTACATCTTCAGGAGCGTACGAAAGAAGCATGGCAGTTGGCATCATTCCTTGTCTTATAGGAGCACTTTGAGAATATATGTGAGTGGTAACGCACTGACCGTAATAGGTTTGAATGTTTTTGTCATGAACTGCTTGCTGGGCAAATTCCATCAAGTTAGAAAAAATATTTCCTCCTCTGAATTTTTGTTTGGTCATAGCAATTCCTAATTCATAAAGACCGTTAAATCCTTCAAATTTCATAAATGCCAAATGAGCTGCAATTTCGCCGGTATCAGCTTCTGCTACCATTGAAATGAGTTCTCCCGATTTGTTAAGTGTTTCAACCCGCTCGGGGAAATAAATATGCTCGTACGGATAAGAATAACCATAAGATTCATAAGCACATCTGGCTACTTCTAAGGTGTCTTTTGGAGTTAAATATCGGTTGATGTAAGTATAAGTCGGTCTTTTTTCTTTTTTTTCTATGGAAATTGTATCCGATTCTTTTGTTTCAATTTTTTTATCGAGTTCGGTGTGCCGGGTAGAAAAATATTTGAAAAGTGTCAGTTCTTTTCCTTGATGACCAAGGTTTTTATAGACTACATTATCCATTAATTTACCGATGATAAAATTCCCAAATCCGGTCATTTGGTTTTCATCAAAGCTTGTTTTTTCCGGATTATAAGGCAAACCTTTGTCTTTGATGCTAATTTTTATTCCGGTTGAAATTGGGTGAATAATGACCGAAAAAGTAGCTTCTTCATTCTCAAAAGCATGAGTGATTACATTTGAAACTGCTTCTTCGGTTGCCATTATAATTTGCTGTGTTTTAGCAGTATCAAAACCATGATGTTCGCAAATTGTATTCAGTATTTGGCAGACAAGCGGAAGGTAATCCGGTTTGTTGTAAATAATGATTTCTATGGGATATATGGGAAAATTGTTTGTACTCATGATTTAAATTGATTTATTTTAAAAATAAAAAGTGTACTGTCGTCGTATTGCTCCATTCCTTCTGTAAAATTGGTAAGTTCGGAGATAATTCTTTGTTTGATTTCTTCGGTTGAATTTGAAGTAGTTAAAAGTATATTTTTCAGTCTTTCTACACCAAAAAACTCATTTTTATTATTGATTGTATCCGGAATTCCATCTGTGTATAAAAAGAAAATATCTGTAGGATTCATTTGAATTGATTGCGATTGGTATGTATAATCTTTAATCACACCCAAAGCCGGAGCATGACCATTTTGTGTGAGTTCTTCAACTTTATTTTTATGGATTAAAAAAGGAAGAGGATGACCTGCATTTATAAACTCTAAAATCCCATTGGAAGTATCTAAAATTCCACAGAAAAAGGTAGTAAACATACAAAGATCATTCTTTTCACAAAGTTCATTATTAAGTTTGCTAATGGCTTCGTCCAGTTTTTCATCAGTGTTTTTCAGAATTGCCCGAATAAATGACCTTATGCCGTTCATGTACATCGCAGCCGGAACTCCCTTTCCGGAAACGTCTCCCATAAAAAAGAATAGTTTATTTTCCGAAAGTTTAAAACAATCGTATAAATCTCCACCTACTTCTTTTGCCGATTCTAAATAGGTTTCAAAGGATAAATTAGGGAATTCTTGTCTTACCAAATTCATATTGGGAGAAGAATTTTGCTGTATATTTCTGGCAATAGCCAATTCGCTTTCAATTCGTTGTTTATAAGCTTCTTCTTCCTGAATGTTTTGGATATATAATTTGAGTTCGGATTGCATTTCAGAAAAACTTCTTGCTAAGTTCCCAACTTCGCCTTTTTTTTCTGTAAAAGGAATTTTTGTATCAAATCCATGACTACCGGTGGTTTTTATAATTTCTGAAAGTTTATGTATGGGTTTTGTGAAAATATGAGAGATTATAGCAATAGTAATTAATATTAATAAAGCTCCGATAGCAAAAACAATTGTATTGAATTTGGAAACTTCTAAAATCTCATCTTTTATAATTTTATAATCAAAAACTACATTTACATTCCAGTTGTATCTCGGAATATGGGTACTCAGAACAAAAAAATCTGTTTCATCTATTTTTGCATGATAGGTTGAACTTGAACTGTTTTTAGGTTTATTTTGTAATAATTTTTCAACCCCAAAAGGCTTATCCCAATTGTCAGGAATAGTGAGAACTTCTCCGTCATTATCCGAAATAAAAATCCATCTTGAATAGTTGTCTTTCTGGAAAAGATTCAGCTGATTGCTTATTCCGTCCAATGAAATATCTCCGGTAATTATCCACTTCACTTTATCATCATAAAGAATCGGATGGGAGTAGGTGGACATCAATATTTCTCCGCCTTCTTTGTCGAAATAAGGTTCTGACCAGCTGTCTGTTTTTGATTTAAAAGCTTTTTCAAACCATTCCCATTCTTTGTATCTGTAATTATCATCTGCTAAATCTTTAGTTTTTACCTTTTCGTCCTGATGAAAGAAATAAATGGCTTTATTTTCAATCGTCGGATTGGAAGCCAAACCGATACCGTATATATCACCGGTATTGTTTTTTATCTGATTATACAGAAACTGATTGATTTTCTCTTCGCTGTCCATCATTTGTACTGCTGTTGCAGAAGATTGAATGATTTCTTCGACCGCCCTTTGTTTTGCTTCAACCGTTGCAGTAAACAGCTTACTGGCATGCCTCATGTCGGCAGTCAGTGCTCCTTCAAGTTTATTTTCTATAGTGGTGGAGGTATAGAAATTCAATATTGCATAGATGATGCCTATACATAAAAAGAGCAATATTGATATTTTAACACCTAATTTCAAACTGTGATTTTAATGGTTAAATGATTTTTTTCCTCAACCGTTTTATAATAAACAGCATCTGCTATTTTTTTTACAATGGAAATTCCCAATCCGCCGATAGGTCTTTCAATGTTTCCATCGGTTATTGCGGAGGGTTCATAATGTGTTGGGTCAAATAGTTTTCCGTTGTCGATAATAGTATGACTGACTTCATTATTGACTAATTCTAGTTTGATTTCGATTGTT
>JAVFAE010000202.1:0-3349 GCA_034002605.1 Weeksellaceae bacterium
GTGTTTTTCACCTTAAAGATGCTTGAAAAATATCCTATTAAAAAAGAAAGTGGACAATAATTTTGTCATTAGATAAATCAAAAAAATATGTAGGATGAAAAAGTACATTTATAGTTTAGTTTTTCTCTTTTTCGGATTAAGCGTGTTGACTGCTCAATCGACAAAGTTGGTAGGGAAAATAAAAATCAATCCAACTTCTAAAGTAACTTGTTTTTATGTTGACCAGGAAATGGTAGATGTAGGTATAGTTCAGCCTTTAGGAAATAAAGTAAATACATCTTGTCAAGATTCAAAATATGGCACAGGCACTGTGTTGGACTTTAACAAATTAGATTCAAACAGTGATTATCCGGATTTACCAATGGAAAATACTTTAATAGAAATAGCCGGAAATTGGAAAAAATCCGATTTTGAAAGTTATATATTTTATGTAATTAGATGGGAGCCTTTCTTTTAATCAACTTAAATTACTCAACTCAAACTTAAAGTACTATGAAAGCACTCCAGCCGAATACTTTTAAATTAACTTAAGGAATACTCAAAAAAATGAAAAAATTATTTACAATTTTAGGTCTTTTGTTTTTTGCCGGAATTGCTTTGGCACAATCCTCCTCAACTTATTATCCTGTTTCATTCCGGCATGGTGTGTTTTTACGCTCAGAAAGTGGGGTTTATACTCTTCGTTTTCAGGAAGATGGAAATTTAGTTTTATATAAAAACAAAACAAAACCCATTTGGGCTTCTCAAACAAGTGGGCGACAAACCCGAAGTTTAATCTTTCAAGATGATGGGAATTTGGTTATTTATGATGCCAATAAAAATGCGGTTTGGTCTTCCAATTCCCATGGGAAGGGAGGTTCATACATTACACTTCAGAACGATGGAAATTTAGTTATTTATACCTATCAAAATAAACCTGTTTGGGCATCTGATACAGGTGGTTTATAATAAAATAGTAAGAACAGAAATAAAATCAATTTAATTAAAAACAAAAAGTATGAAAAAATTAATTTTATCAGTATTTTTTTGCCTTGCAGGATGCATAGCATTAATAGCGCAAACCGGGTCAATTAGAGCATCTCAAGTTTTGACAGGTGAAGTAAGAAACGGTCAATTTGTAGGATGGTCGGGTGATTGGCAAACACTTCCAAGTTCTGAGCAACCTGTATTAGAGATTTCAGAAGAAATTATTGACGATGGCAGTGAAAAATATTATCTGTATTATATTACGTTTACTTTTAGTGACGAAATTCTTGAGGGCGTTTATCTATATGACTCGGAAAGAAGTCAACAAGTTAGAAAAGAATGGAATAAGAATCTGGTTAATTGCTATGTAGATATAGAGGATGGAACTTCTTATATTTATGTGGAAGAAACTTCTTTACAAGAATTAGCACGAAATCCTAATGCTTGGGCAAAATATTCAAATTCAGCCATTCAGTTTTTAGGAGATAAAATAAATGTTGCGATTCGATAAACAAAACACTACTCTAAACTATCTGATTTTTAGACCTTCTCTAAATAAAATTGAGAAGGTCTTTTTGTTCTTTTTCTGAGCTTAAAAAATTTTAAAATTGATTGATTGTAGCCCGAATAGCAGTTAATTTACGCATTAAATCCTCAAAATATTTCAAATCTAACATATTGGCACCATCACTTTTAGCTTCAGTAGGATTAGGATGAGTTTCAATAAAAATTCCATCAACTCCGACTGCAATTCCTGCCTTAGCAATCGTTTCAATCTTATCAGGTTGTCCACCGGTAATTCCTGAATTTTGATTGGGTTGTTGTAATGAATGCGTAATATCGAGTACAGTTGTGGCAAATTCTTTCATAGTCGGGATTCCTCGATAATCTACAATTAAATCTTGATAACCGAACATGGTACCTCTGTCCGTAACCATTATTTTTTCGTTATTAGAATCCAAAACTTTTTGTACAGCGTGTTTCATACTTTCCGGGCTCATAAATTGTCCTTTTTTCAAGTTCACAACTTTTCCGGTATGAGCTGCAGCCACCACCAAATCTGTTTGACGAACTAAAAATGCCGGAATTTGAAGTACATCCACATATTCAGCAGCTCGATTAGCATCTTCATTGGTATGAATATCCGTAATAGTAGGAATTTGAAAATGTTCCCCCACTTTTCGTAGAATTTTTAGGGCTTTTTCATCACCAATCCCTGTAAAACTGTCAATTCTTGAACGATTTGCTTTTTTAAAAGAACCTTTAAAAACAAAAGGAATGTTTAATTTATCTGTGATTTCGACTAATTTTTCAGCAATATGAAATGCTATTTCTTCACCTTCAATTGCACAAGGTCCTGCTAAAACAAAGAAATTATTACTGTTTAGATGTTTGATATGGGGAATAGTAGTTAAATCCATTTTAGAAAATTGAATTATTGAATTGAAAATAATTATTCTTGCAAAATTACGAAAAGCTAAAAATAAAATAAAGAGAAAGATAGTATATTATTTGAATTAACATTTTAAATGGATTTTAAAAGAAAAAAATCAGTAGTAAAGAAAAAAAATGCTCAATCATTTGTTGGATAATAAATTAATTTTACTTTTGCAATCCCAAAAAATGGGGTTAAACATATTTTTATAGTATGCCAACAATACAACAATTAGTAAGAAAAGGAAGAACAAAACTAGCCAAGAAGAGTAAATCGGCTGCTTTGGAGTCTTGTCCTCAACGTCGTGGAGTGTGTACACGTGTGTACACGACTACACCTAAGAAACCTAACTCAGCAATGCGTAAAGTAGCGCGTGTTAGACTTTCAAATGGTAAAGAAGTCAACGCTTACATCGGTGGAGAAGGACACAACTTACAGGAGCACTCGATAGTATTGGTTAGAGGAGGAAGGGTAAAAGATTTACCTGGTGTACGTTACCACATCGTTCGTGGTGCGTTAGATACTGCGGGAGTTGGAAAAAGAACTCAGCGCAGAAGTAAATATGGTGCGAAACGACCAAAAGATGCTAAAAAATAAAACTTTGAGAAATGAGAAAGACAAAAGCTAAAAAAAGACCGTTACTTCCCGATCCAAGGTTTAATGATCAATTGGTAACACGTTTTGTGAATAATATGATGTACGATGGTAAAAAGAGTATTGCTTTTGCAATCTTTTATGAAGCAATGGACATCGTAGAGAAAAGAAAAGAAGATGCTGAGAAATCTGCATTGGATGTTTGGAAAGATGCTTTGACTAATGTTATGCCTCACGTAGAAGTTCGTTCACGTCGTGTAGGAGGTGCTACTTTTCAAATTCCTATGGAAATCCGTCCGGACAGAAAAATTGCTACTGCGATGAAGTGGTTGATTACTTATGCAAGAAAACGTA
>JAVFAE010000203.1:0-3331 GCA_034002605.1 Weeksellaceae bacterium
ACGAACATCACCGTGTTTCTCCAATTTTTTTTCGATTTTTTTTGCTTTGGGAGCTTGCATAGTTTGTGCTTTTAAAAACGCAAATGTACTCAAAGTTAAGAGCAGGTAAAAAGTGATTGTTTTCATAAAATTAGATATTATTTTACTTTTTTGTATTCTATCAGTTTCCAGGTATTTTTCTCATTTGGGATTTCAATGCTTAAATTTTCTCCGTCATAATAACCAATGGTATTATATGTTATCGAATCTTCGGTTATTTTTACATGGAAAATTCCCGGTTTTGCAGACGGATAAAATTGTCCGATAATTTCTTTGTTTTCTTTCTGAATCAAAAGATACGAACCGTCTTTCATTTCTGTTAAAATAAGGTTTTTATTTTCATTTGTAAATTCGATTCCTGCTTCAAACCAAGCATTTTCCAAATGATTTCTCTGAATTTGAATTTCAGGTTTTTCCGATACTACAGTATTTTCTGTTAGAGGAATTTCATAATTCAACTCCTTTGGATTCGAAACCCGTATTGTTTGACTTGCTTTTCTCAATGCATCCGGATAACCTTTGCTGTATTCTTTTTCGCTTGAAATTCCTTCAAATTTCCCGATTTCTTTTCCTGAACAGTCCGTAAAAACAAGCTCTACCTTCATTTTTAAAAAATGTTTTTTTCTTAAAATATCAGAATTGAGTGCCAAGCAAGGATTTTGAATTACTTCTTGAGGCCAATTTAAAGAATCAGACTTCAAAACTTCATATTGTTTTTCTTCCAATAATCGTAAAAGAATGTAATTTAATCGGTACTGATTCTGTTCAAAATCTGAAAATTGCTCAGGAATGATTACATACTTAAAATCGTTTACATTTTGAGCAAAAGCAGAAGAAACCCATAAAAAAATAAAAATAATTAATCCTTTTTTCATAAAACTACTATTTAAGTGAATTATATTTTGCCGCTTAGAGCTTATTTAAATTTGTATAGTGAAACTATTTATAGTGTTAAATAAATGTACATTATCCAGAATTAAATTTCAAAAACATTGATACTAAATTTTTTATACACTATACAATCATACAAATTTACAGTTTACAGAACACTAATTTATTTTTTATAAACATGACTGAATTCATTGGCAAAAGCAATAAATTTTCCATTTTCATCATACAAAGCAAATAAATTAAATCCACTTATTCCATAATAATCTTTGAAATAATAAACCGGATAATCCGGAAAAACCGGTTCAATCATTTGTTGGACGGTTTGTTTGGTTTCAACATCAAAAACATTCATAATCACACCGTAAAGATTTTCTTTTTTCAATACCATGAATTGAGTTTCTTTTTCGCCCTTTACCTGAACCTTATTATTGGCAATTTCATCGTACTCAATAGGAAGAACCTGGGTTCCGTTCAATTTTAAAATACCGACTTTCCCATTTTTATAAGCAAAAACAGAAGAACCCAATGGCAAATAATAAGGTGAAAATTCTTCTTTTACTGTTGGTTTAAATTGCACTTTCAATTTTATCTGCTCTCCTTCTTTCTGAAATTCAAATTGTTTGGGTTGTCCTATTAATTCATCGTATTCTAAAGGTAAAATCGACTCCGCTTTCATTCCTAAAACGCCACATTTCCATTGGGATTTATTGTTTTTTTGACAAGCCAAAAAGTAAGAATTTCCAAAATAAGCTAAAGAATCAAATTGAGTTTCTGAAAATTCTCCATTTTGAATCCAGCCGTATTTATTATTCTTTTTATAAATTAAATTTTCAGTTTGATTCTGAAAGTCAGACCGTTTGAAGAAAACTTTCGTGTTTTCATCCAACTGAATTTCTTTTATTTCTTCTCTTGATTTTACAAAAACCAAACTGTCCTTTTTTTGTTCATAATACGAACGAAAATGTTGAGAAGATTCTTCCGATTGTGGATTTAATTCAACTTTTTTAATCGGGTTTTCTTTTTGATTTTCTTCTAAAATATCTCTATTCATCCTGAAAGGTGTTCTTTCTCCTTCAAAATCAATTAATTCAAACGAATTTGAATTGATTTTAATTTCTTTTTGCTGTTGCTTATTTTCCTTGTCCACATAACGGATAAAATACGAACCACTTGTAAAATCTTTATCCAAGACTTTGAACTGTGTCGCATTCTGAAAAAAATAGTTTGAAATCATTTTGGCATCTGCATCATAATCAAACATATCAAATTGATTATCGAATTTCTGAACAAAAAAAAGCGCATGTTTTTCAAGTTTTTCATTTCGGTCGCTTTTCCCGGAAAGTGCAATTAATTCCAATCGTTGATAAAACTCCTCTCCTACTCGATTTCCTTCAAAATCAAACAAAGTAAAATAAAGCGGTTTGTCTTTTATTTGGTCATATTGTGCTTGAGTTCGACTCATTTCTTCCGGTTTTCCCTGAAAAAATGCCATAATCAAAACTTCAGGAACTACTTTATAAGCCGAATAAATTTCGGGTGCAATCAAATTTTTATCTTGATAATACAAGGATTTTAATTGAATCTTTTGGTCTTTATCTAAAAACTCATTTGCTGATTTTTTTATTTTTTCTGAACGGATTACTGTTTGAGAAGCTACAAAATACTTATCGGTTAACCATTCTAAATCTGAAAATTCCGGCTGTATAACAACCTCATTTTGTTCGTTTAACATTCCATATTTCTCACCGGATTTATACGGAATCAAAATGCTTTGAGCCGATACGCTAAAACTAACGAACAGAATGATTAGTAAAAATATATCCTTTGTTTTTTTCATTTTCGGTTCTTCTTACATTACTTTTCGTCCTTCTAATTTTGAAATAAAAGGAGCTTCATAAGCTTTCATTTGTTCTAACAAATTCGCAATAGAATCACTGATGAGCAACATTTTCCGGTATTCTTCTTTCAGTAATCCTTCCTGAATCATAGTTTCAACAAACTGAATTAAAGCATTATAATATCCGTTTGTATTTAAAATTCCAATAGGTTTTCTGTGCAAATCCAATTGTGCCCAAGTAAGGATTTCAAACAATTCTTCCATAGTTCCAAATCCGCCCGGCAATGCAATAAATCCATCCGATTTTTCTTGCATCAAAGCTTTTCGCTCGTGCATGGTTTGAACTGTGATTATTTCGGTTAATCCGGTATGTGCAATTTCTTTTTTCTTTAGAAATTCAGGAATAATTCCTATTATTTTTCCGTTTTTTGACAAAACACCTTCGGCTAATTTTCCCATTACTCCGATTTTGGCACCGCCATACACCACTTGAATTTTATTTTCGGTTAGAATCTCACCTAATTTAAAAGCCTCTTCTCCGTAAATACTTTGATTTCCTATACC
>JAVFAE010000204.1:0-3315 GCA_034002605.1 Weeksellaceae bacterium
AAAGAGATACGCCGGAAGCACTAAAAAAACATAAAGAACTCTTGGGTATTGAAACACCAAATTGGCATTTTTTAACTGCAGAACGTGATTCTATTTTTTCTCTCAGCAAAAAATTCAATCTTTATCTTGGTAAAGATTATCAATCAGCTGAAGGTTTGGAACACAGTGGGAAATTTGCTTTAGTTGATAAAAAAGGAAAAATTCGTTCACGTTTTAATAATAACGGTTTACCAATACTCTATTATTCCGGATTAAATTATTCCGATGAAAAAGGAAAAGAAGAAAGCCTAACCGGAAAATTCCATCCCGAAATAAATGCATTGAAAAACGATATTAAAATCCTTTTAAATGATTAAATTTGTTGCTTCAAAAACCTAATTAATTTTTGTATTAAATAAATTATAAATATGAAATCACTTACATTCTTTCTAAGTTCCTGCTTGGTTTTTTTATTTTTTTCATGTGGAAATGATTCAAAAAACTCAGCAATTGAAGTTCATTCTGTTCATGAAAATGAAATGGAAATGCCAAAAAAATTAGATGTAGCCGTTGCGAATACCATTGACCCGATTTGCGGTATGGAAATTCCAAAGTATTTAAAAGATACACTACATCTTCATAATGAAATTTACGGATTCTGTAGCACCAGTTGCAAAAAAGAATTTGAAAAAACTCCGGAAGACTATCTGGATAAATTAAACTAAAAATTTAACTCATTCATTAAACAACAAGCTTGGAAGTAAAATACTTTCAAGCTTTTTTCATTGAAAATCTACTTCACTATTTGGTAGATTTTCCTTACTTTCGCAGCACTAAAACAACAAAAATGGGAAGAGCTTTTGAATTTAGAAAAGGAAGGAAATTAAAACGTTGGGCTTCTATGTCCAAAACGTTTACTCGAATTGGAAAAGATATTGTAATGGCAGTAAAAGAAGGTGGACCCGACCCCCATTCCAATTCACGGCTACGTGCTGCAATTCAAAATGCCAAAGCAGCTAATATGCCAAAAGAAAATGTGGAACGTGCCATAAAAAAAGCAACCGACAAAGACACCGAAAATTACAAAGAAGTCCTTTTCGAAGGCTACGGTCCTCACGGAATAGCTGTTTTAATTGAAACCGCCACCGACAATAATAACCGGACGGTTGCCAATATCAGAAGTTATTTCAACAAATGCAACGGAACTTTAGGAACACAAGGTTCGGTAGAATTTATGTTTGACCATATTTGCAACTTTACAGTGAAAAGTGAAGAAACGGACATCGAAGAATTAGAATTAGAATTAATTGATTACGGAGCTGAAGAATTGTTTGAAGAAGACGATAATTTAGTCGTTTACGCTCCTTTTGAGAGTTTTGGCCAACTTCAAAAATATTTTGAAGAAAATAATTTTGAGATTATTTCCAGTGGATTTGACCGAATTCCGCAAGTAACCAAAGAGTTAACCGAAGAAGAACAAGCTGATGTCGATAAACTCTTGGAGAAAATCGAAGACGACGATGATGTACAAAATGTTTTCACAACCTTAGCCAATAATTAATTAGTTTGAAAATTTCTTAGAATGAACCTCAAGAAAAAAACAGCTGAAATCCTTTCTCAAACCATAAAGGAACTTTATCACTACAATCTGGAAAATTTAGAAATCCAAGTTACCCGAAAAGAATTTGAAGGTCAATATACCTTGGTTACTTTTCCGTTGATTAAAGAATTAAGAAAAAAACCGGAAGACATTGGAAATGAGATTGGAAATGCTTTGATTGCTCAAAATAAAATTTCAAAATTCAATGTAGTAAAAGGATTTTTAAATCTAAGTTTTTCGGATTCCTTTTGGTTGGAAAATATAAATGCTAATTCACAAAATAAGGAATTTGGGTTCATTCAAAATTGTACAAACAAAAAATCGGTTATGGTGGAATACGCTTCTCCTAATACCAACAAACCCATTCATTTAGGACATATCCGAAATAATTTATTAGGTTATTCAATTGCTACTATTTTCAAAGCAGCCGGTCATAAAGTTCAGAAAATTCAAATCATCAACGACCGCGGAATTCATATTTGTAAATCCATGCTGGCATGGCAAAAATTTGGAAAAGGTGAAACACCCGAGTCTTCCGGAATAAAAGGTGACCACTTGGTAGGAAAATACTATGTAGAATTCGACAAACATTATCGAGAAGAAATCCGATTTTTAATGGAAAAAGAGCAACAAACCGAAGAAGAAGCTAAGAAAAATGCTCCACTTTTCATTGAAGCTCAAGAAATGTTACGGGATTGGGAAGCCGGGAAACCGGAAATTCGTCAACTTTGGGAAATGATGAATTCCTGGGTTTATGCCGGATTTGAACAAACTTACAAACGATTGGGCGTTGATTTTGACCATTATCAATACGAAAGCGATACTTATATTTTAGGAAAAGATTTGATTCAAAAAGGATTGGATTCCGGTGTTTTTTATAAAAAAGAAGACGGTTCGGTTTGGATTGATTTAACAAATGAAGGTTTGGATGAAAAATTAGTTCTTCGTTCCGACGGAACTTCGGTTTATATGACTCAGGATTTGGGAACTGCCGTGGAACGTTTTCAAACTTTCAATATTGACAAACTAATTTATGTTGTTGGAAATGAGCAAGATTACCATTTTAAAGTTTTGTTCTTGATTTTGAAAAAATTAGGTTACGAATGGGCCGACCAATTGGAACATTTATCCTACGGAATGGTTAATTTACCAGAAGGAAAAATGAAATCACGCGAAGGAACTGTTGTAGATGCCGATATTTTAATGGAAGATATGTTCCAAACTGCCAAAGAAATTTCAGCAGAATTAGGAAAATTAGACGATTATACCGAAGAAGAAAAAAATCAATTATATGAAACCATCGGGCAGGGAGCTTTAAAATATTTCATCTTAAAAGTTGACCCTAAAAAAGGAATTCTCTTCAATCCTAAAGAAAGTGTGGATTTTAATGGAAACACCGGTCCTTTTATTCAATATACCTATGCCCGGATTCAATCAATTTTACGAAAAGAACAAGCCGGAAATTTTGATGAAAAATCCATCGTTTTAAATGATGCTGAAATTGAAATCATACGTCATTTGTACAATTTTGAAGAAAACATCCAAAAAGCTGCTGAAGATTTAAGTCCGGCGATTATGGCAAATTATGTATATGATTTAGTGAAATTATTCAATTCTTTTTATCAGAATCACTCCGTTCTTAAAGCAGAAACAGAAGATTTAAAGAATTTCCGACTCACATTAACTCAATGGGCTTCTAATGTGATTTTCAATAGTTTACAATTGTTAGGAATTGA
>JAVFAE010000205.1:0-3307 GCA_034002605.1 Weeksellaceae bacterium
TTTTTTCTTTGGTGCTGCGTAATAGGCTATATTTTGAAATTCCGGTTTTTTATAATGGACATTTGCCCATTTAGGTTCTTCCATTTTCTGCCATTCTCGAAAAGCTTCCAACCGCCATTCCATCATCCAATCCGGTTCGTTTTTTCTTTTAGAAATTTCGCGAACAATGTCTTCGTTTAGACCAATCGGGAAATCTTCGTACTCAATGTCGGTTGTAAAACCGAATTCATACTCTTTTTTCAAAGAGAGATCTTGTCTTAAATCGTCTTCCGTATATTTAGTATTGCTCATTTTTTAATAATATGTATAGGTGAATGTATAATTTATTTGATTTTCTTTTTTGGGATTAACCGGTAATGAATGAAATGTTTTGATTCGATAATCTTCGGTTAAATTTAGTTGATAAGTTTCTCTATTGTTGATGAATACAGCGTATTCAAATTCTGATTTTTTTGAAAGAGATGAGTTTTTTGTCTGAGTTAAACTTAGTTTTCCGTTTTTATCTTCATTATTAGAATATTCTTCAATATTCAATGGTAATTTTAAATCTAAGTTACTAAAACAGGTTTTACTGATGGAATGTCTTTTATAGTAAGTAATCCGGCATTTCCCTTCCATTCTGTCAAGCAAAACTAAATTACCATCCAAATAACTCATTTTTGAAAGAACTTTTCCATGCAATGAGTACACATCCAATACGTCTTTATCAGTTTCAATTACCATTTTTCCTTTGGTATAATAAAAGGTATTTTTTTTTGTTCCTGAGTTTTGCGTAATGATTTCTTCTGATAAAAGCTCATCTTTATAATGGTATTCAATATTCATCTTTTCACCAAAAAATGCTTCTTCTATTTGCATTTGCTTTAATTTCCCTTGTTCATCGTAATGCAATTGCATAATCGGAAGGTTTTTCTGAGTAGGCGTATTTACTGAAATTTCAAGTGATTTTACAGAAGAATTATCAATTGGAACAGCTGAAATTAATTGTTTCAAACCAAAATTCCCAAAAAAGAAATTTTGGGTATAAGTTTCATTGTATTTAGAAGAATTTGCATCCGGCTGAAATACTTTGTAATGTGATTCATCAATTTTGGATTGTCCAAAAATTCCGATTGAATAAATAAGCGTTATGAATCTTAGTGAGTTCAATTGTTTTTAATTCTAAAAATTAAACAGCAAAACTATCGCCACAGCCACAAGTTCTGTTAGCATTCGGGTTATTAAAAACAAATCCTTTTCCGTTAAGTCCGCCGGAATATTCTAAAATTGTTCCGGTTAAATACAAATATGATTTTCTATCGACTATTATTTTAACTCCTTTATCTTCATAAAGCTGATCGTCTTCACTTCTGTTTTTTCCAAAACTTAAACGATAAGACAAACCAGAACAGCCTCCACTTTCTACACCTACCTGCACGTAGCTCTCTTCAAGGTTTGTTCCTTCTTCTGCCATCAATGAAATTATTTTGCTTTTTGCTTCTTCAGAAACTTGAATCATTGTTTTACTTATTTAGATTTATTCTAAATGCAAATATACAAAGCTAAGTTTAAATTTACCTAACATATTCATAGATAAAAGTTATTTCATTATACCGAACATTTTTAAGTGAAAAACAAGCAAATTTTTGTGTTTTCAGTTTTTAGGTTTTATTGGATTTAAAGGTGAATTTTTCTGTTTTCACCTTAATTCTGATTAATTTTGGTTTTTATGGATTCTTTAAAAACTTCAAAATCTTCGGTTAATTCTTCTTCTGTTTTGGGCAATTGATAAAACGCAACTACTTCGTTTTTTTCGTTTAAAAACACCAATTGTTTTTCTTCGCCATCTATCATATTTTTAAACAAATCCCACATGGAAACGCCGTGTATTTTTAGCATTTCAAAGAAATCTTCAGCTTTGATTTGAATTATTTTCATTTGATTTAGTTGAGGTTTTTTCGTTTTTTACACAACACAAAGATAGGTCATTTTCCGGTTTTGATAAAAAACGACAAAGCGAGTAAATTACCCGCTTTGTCCCTTTCTAACCTCATATTCAAGAAACTTGATTATCAGATACAAAAGTGCTGGTGGCTTTATTGATTTTGTTTATAAATCTTCATACTTAATTATTTTTCATCGAGTCAACCATCCGCCATTTTTGACTGTTACTATGGCAAAAGGTATAATCCAAAACAAAGCAAACATATAAAATATGCTATATGGATACGCCCAAAGGGATTCACTGAAATTGTACTGTTTTGAGAAAAACAACATTTGAATACTCGAAAAAACAAAAGTTCCGGTTAAAGCTGAACTGAAAAACAGAACAGGATGTGTGAATAAAAAATAAAACATCAAAACAATTAATGGGATAGCAAGCACTATTTTAATCCATTGATTCAGATAAACAAACCGAGCTCCGGCTTTGTTTTCTTTTCTGAAATTTTTGAAAATAAACCGATTCATCATCAAGGTTTCTCTTACATTGCTTCTTCCCCATCGGGTAAACATTTTATGTAAATTTTTAAATCCGATTGGTGTATTGGTCAAAACATTTGCATTTTTTTGAAATAATACATTATAACTTTGTTCTAAAATCAAATTGGTCATTGCTCTATCTTCTCCGATTGTAGCAATTTTTCCGGCAAATTTTTGATTAATCCACTTTTCTACTACATTCAAAACTACTTCTCTTTTATAAGCCGACAATGCACCGGGCGTACACAAAACAAATCCTAAAGTACTTTGTGCTGCACGAATAAACTCAAAACTAAAAACAAAACTAACATTTAACATTTTGGGAATAATTGCTTGTTTTTTATTGAGTACTTTCACATTTCCGGCAACAGCTCCACAGTTTTCATCTTTAACAAAAGGGCTGACCAAATTCCGGATTGTATCTTTCTCGACAACGGAGTCACTGTCAATTGTAATAAATATCTCGCCTTTTCCTTCTTTAAAACCTTTATACAAAGCATATCTCTTTCCTTTATTTTCAGGTTGCTGAAAAACAGTAATACGATGCCCTAAATCTTTATTTGCTTTATTTATCCAGTACCAAGTATTGTCTTTACTTCCGTCATCAATTGCCCAAATCTCCAATTTTTCTTGTGGATAATTACTTTCGGCAATACTTAAAAGAGTGGAATAAACCAATTTTCCTTCATTATATGCCGGAACAATTATGGTACAAGTCGGTAGTTCTTCATCAGAAACCGAAGAAATCGGTTTGTATTTACTATATAAATAGGCTACATAAATTAAAAATGCTACCTGAAAAGCGAGTGTTATCAATAAAAAATAAACTAAAATTCGTCCGGGCAAA
>JAVFAE010000206.1:0-3294 GCA_034002605.1 Weeksellaceae bacterium
TGGTGTTAATTGGTGATGAAGCACATCATAATAATGCTGATGTCTGGGGCGATTTAGTTCAGCGAATCCATCAAATGAACTTTGAAAAAATTCTGTTTGAATTTACAGCCACCTTGGATTATGAAAGCCAAAAAATCGTAGAGAAATACAAAGATAAAGTATTGTATAAATATGATCTTTCTGAATTCCGATTGGATAAATATTCAAAAGAAATCAACCTCATTCGTTCGCATTATGATGAGCAAGAACGAATCATACAGGCTTTGATTTTAAATTTATACCGACAAGAATTGGCGACATCTCATCACATCAATTTAAAACCTGTAATTCTTTTTAAAGCCAAGCGAACCATTAAAGAATCGGAACAGAATAAAGAGAATTTTCATCGATTAATTGAAGATTTTTCTGTAAGAATGATTGAGAAAATTAAAAATACTTCTACTGTTTCAATCGTTCAAAAAGCATTTGATTTCTTTCAATCGAAAGGAATATCCGACCAACAAATCGTACAACGCATACAAAACAATTTTAAAGAAGAAAACTGTTTGAGTGCGAACAATGACAAAGAAGCCGAGAAAAATCAAATATTATTGAACACTTTAGAAGATGAAAATAATCCAATTCGAGCGGTTTTTGCGGTGCAGAAATTGAATGAAGGCTGGGATGTATTGAATTTGTTTGATATTGTTCGTTTGTATGAAGGAAGAGATAGTAAAGGAAATAAACCCGGAAAAACAACACTTTCAGAAGCTCAGTTAATCGGTCGAGGTGCACGCTACTTTCCGTTTGCGTTGGAAGTCGGACAGGATAAATATACACGAAAGTACGATGATGATATTTCCAATGATTTAAAGGTTTTGGAAGAATTGTATTACCATACCAAAGAAGACAGTCGCTATATTTCAGAATTGAAAAAAGCATTGGTTGACTCTGGTATTTATGAGGATGAAGATAATATGGTTGTAAAACAATTACAACTGAAATTGGAGTATAAGAAGTCAGAACATTATCAAAAAGAGTACGTTTTTTTCAACAAAAAAGTGCCGAAAGATTTTGAAACGATTAAATCATTTGCAGATTTAGGTGTTAAAGGAACCAATTATCGTCATACGCTTTCGTCAGGAGTTGGGAGAGTATCAAGTGCGTTTTTTGAATTAGAAAATCCTGTTTCAAATGAAGAGGTTATCAAAGGAAAAGATATTCCACTTTCGGAAATACCTACGCATATTACTCGCTTTGCATTAAGTCAGCATCCATTTTTTTATTTTAATAACTTACAAAGGTACTTTCCTCATCTTTCTTCGCTGAATGAATTTATTCAGAGCAACGATTATTTGGGTGCATTAAAAATAACATTAAAAGGAACGTCTCAAAGATTTCAAAATATCACTCATTTTGATTATTTACAAGCGATAAATGGACTTTTACAAACGATTGAAACCGAAATTAAAGGTAATTCAACCGATTATGAAGGTTCAGAATTTATTAAAAAACCTATTCATCAAGTTTTTAAAGACAAAGAAATTAGAGTTCGTAAATATGACGAGCGTGAAGATGGACAAGAATCTTTGCTTGCTAATGAACCTTGGTATGCTTACAATGCAAATTACGGCACAAGTGAAGAGAAAAGCTTTATAGAATTATTCGCCCGAAAATTTGAGAGTTTACAACAAAAATATGAAAATATTTACATTCTTAGAAACGAACGAGAGTTAGCAATTTATGATAAGTTAGGAAGAAGATTTGAACCTGATTTTCTGCTGTTTTGCAAACAAAAAGAAGAAAGTATAACGTATCAAGTTTTCATAGAACCCAAAGGCAAACACCTCATCGCTCACGACCAATGGAAAGCAGAATTTTTAAACGAAATTGCCGAAAACAAAGCGGTTTTTGAAATACATTCGGATAAATATTTACTGACCGCTGTTCCTTTTTACAATTATGAGAATGAAAATAATTTTACAAAAACTTTGACAGCTGTTTTGGAAGATTAGATAGCATAGCAAATGTCGATGAATGGATTGCACATTGGTGAGAACTCTATCAGCCTACTGATTTCAAAATTTGTGGAATCAATAATGACTCGAATAATAATCAAAATACTTGCAATGGGAAGTCACTTCTTTGTAAAATCCGGTGGAATGATATTTCTTTAATTCCTTGAAATATTTGCGGTATTTACTGGTTTTGACAGCCAACATTTTTTGTTCATAAGCGGCATAATTGTTCCAATCGTATTCTATGTTTTTCAAGGCCGGATCGGTGTGCATGGCCTTATAAAAAGTGCCTTGCTCACATTTGGAAAGCGCAAAAAGAATTCGGGCTTTCATTTCGGGCAATTCTGTTTTGGACAAAGCCGATTCCAAATAAGTCAAAGGCAATTCAAAATGATTCTGATAATTGGGATTGTAACCATAACCCTTGAAATAGAACACATTGGCTTCCGGTGAAAAATAATTGTCATGGAATTTAGGCCCATAGGAATTGTTGATATCAAAAGTCAACAGTTCTCTGAAATATCCCAAAGTAGTGGTATTGAAGTAGAAATTACCAAGCAAATAACCGGCTTTGGCCGCTTTTTCTCCCTTCATTTTTGAAATTTCATCCAATTGAATCAGAGCTTCAGCAAGTTCCTTTTTGTTCATTTTCTTTTTGATGAACGAAAAATCTTCGGTGAATTCGGTATTCATCACCAATTCTTCTGGGCATTCAAAACACTCCATCCGGTTGTAACCAAAAACCGCCTCCGAAATGTTTGAAAATCCGTTGTAAACCTCATGGCTGAAGGTCGGATTCCAATTTTCATCATAGGCAACCACCCCACCGCGCAATGAGAATTTGGGATCTACTTTTTCGAAAAATCGCAGTGCTTTCCGAAAATCTCCTTCGGTCAACGCCATCGTCCCTTCCATATTGGCTACGAAAGATTCAAAATCATAAACCACCCGGTTTTTCATTTTCTCCGACACATAAAATGATGCGTCCACCGCTGATTTCAGCCATTGTTCAAATTCATTTTTATCCTTTTTGTAGTAAAATGATTGAATGTCTTGCAGCAACGACACATCCGGATTTGCTTCCAAATCGCTGACGAAATTTTGCAACAAAAACGATTTCGCATAATCCTTTTGCAGGAAATAGCGATTGGCCAGAATGTCCATCACAAAATCTTGGGTGGTATTCGCTTCATAATGAACTTGTTCTGCCGGTTGGGAATGAAAGAAATCCCCGTATTTCTGCATCAATTGTTTTTCGAAATCAGCATCTATTGTTTGTTGTGAAGTAATTTCAAGC
>JAVFAE010000207.1:0-3231 GCA_034002605.1 Weeksellaceae bacterium
TTCCCTGCAACTTCAATTTTTACGGTTGTATCTGCTTCTTTATGAAAAATAGTATTACATCCTTGATAAACAACCTCGATTTTTTTGTCGTCTACTTTAAAAAAATTGATAAGGTCCGATTTTGTTTGTTCACTGATTGCAATTATCGTATCTGCAATTTCACAAGCATATTTTGCTTTTTGATAATAGATATTGCGATCTACGGATGTATAATATTCCGGGAATCTTAAAAAAATTAAGTCATGAATAGTGACTATTAATTTAGCTTTTGATTTTTTATGTGCTTTTATTGGAAGTTCACCGCTTAAACCATGAAATATATCCAATTCATGTTCCGCGATACTTGAAGCCATTTTAAAAGAGCGCCACCAACTTTTAAACGTCCTTTCAATGAGATGCTTGGGCTGTATAATTTCTGCTTTCTCGGGATATTTAAAATCAATTGCATTCTCGATGGAAGGCGTAAATAAAAGAAAATCGTTTTGCGGATAGAATTTCGTTAATAATTCGATTGTGCTTCTGCTGTAATTACCTAAGCCGCTGGTGTTGAAAAAAGCACGTTTGGCGTCAAAACCGATTCTCATTGAAAACCTATTAGAAATTAGATGTAAATATAAAAATTATACCGTAACATCGAAATCTCGAAGTGCATTATTCAAGGATGTTTTCAAATCGGTTGATTCTTTTCGTTTTCCTATAATAAGTGCACATTGTACTTGAAATTCTCCGGCAGTGTATTGTTTGGTATATGCACCCGGAATGACAACCGATCGTTCAGGGATATATCCCTTATGTTCTACCGGCTTTTCTTCTGTCACATCAATGATTTTAGTCGACTTAGTCAGCGTTACATTTGCTCCCAATACAGCTTCTTTCCCGATTCTAACACCTTCTACTACGATACATCTGGAACCTATGAAACAGCCGTCTTCAATTATTACCGGAGAAGCCTGAACCGGTTCTAAAACACCACCGATTCCTACTCCGCCACTCAAGTGTACATTCTTACCGATTTGAGCGCAAGATCCGACAGTTGCCCAAGTATCTACCATGGTGCCTTCATCCACATAAGCCCCAATGTTCACATAAGAAGGCATTAAAATCACTCCTTTTGCTATATAAGCTCCATAGCGTGCTACTGCCGGCGGGACAACTCGTATACCAAGTCGTTTATAATTTTTTTTAACCGATATCTTATCATTAAATTCCAAAATCCCGGCTTTGGTCTTTTTGACTTCCGTAATAGGGAAATATAAAATGACAGCCTTTTTTATGGTTTCATTTACGATCCAATCACCGTTCACGAGCTCAGAAACTCTTATTTCTCCTCTGTCTAATAAGTCAATTACATCTTGAATGGCCTTTATGATTTTTTTTTCTTTTAATAATGATCTGTTTGACCAAGCTTCTTCAATCTTTTGATAAAGTTCATTTAAATCATATTTCATACACTTCGCTTTATTCTCCTTGTTATTGATTCTTATTATTTATGAAAACTTTAATCTCCTTATTTTCTTTATATTTTGCTTTATAGATAATGTTTCCGTATCGATCATAGGAAGTCATCATTCCGTTTAGTTTCCCGTTTAGATATTCTGCCTGTTTTTCTATGTTCCCGTTTGGATACCAAGACTCCGCAATGCCGTCTCTCTTTCCGTTTTTATATGTTTCTCTTCTGATCTTAGCTCCGTTTTCTGCGAATTCTACCCACAATCCGACTTTTTTCCCGTTTTCGTAAAAACCGCTGACTTGAACGGTACCGTCCGGAAAGCTTGTCTCAAATTTTCCGTGAAGTGTCCCGTTTAGATACGATTCGGTACGCTCTTTCAAGCCGTTCTCATGGTAATAGGTCGCATAACCGTTTTTTACACCCTTTGAATATTTTATAGTGTATTTAGGATTTTGATTTTCATAAAGAGCCGTCCAAGTACTATCAGGCTGCCCGTCTTTGAAAAAACCGGTCATTTCCGGTTTCCCGTTTTCAAAGAATTGCTTCCACTTTCCTGATTCTTTCCCGTTGATATATTCACCTTCATGATAAATTTGCCCGTTTTCATAATATACATTCCATTTGCCGTGTTGTTTATCATTTAGGAATTCTCCGGTCTTCCATATTCTACCGTCAGGATACCACCATGTCCAAACTCCGGTCATTTTATCGTTCTCGTATTTGCCTTCGTTACCTTTGGTTGTAATTTTTTTCCCGTTCAATTCTGATGTTTGCCAATAAGTCCATATACCATGCCTGAGATCATTTTTAAATTGTCCCGAGATATCAAGTGTACCGTCTTCAAAATACCAATTTGCATCTCCATCTTTTAATCCGGTTTTATATGAAATCTCAACGGCTTTTTCTCCGTTTTCAAAATAATTGAAATGCATCTCCTCTTTTAAGTCGTTATTGAATTTTCCTTTTGTTTTTAAAATTCCGTCGGGATAATATGATACCCAAATACTGTCTTTTTTGCCGTTGCGAATTCTGCCCTCGGTCATTTTATTCCCTGTTTCATAAAATAATACGTAAATTCCGTTTTCATGATCCATTTCACTTTGAAGCGTTCCGGTTTTATACCAAGTCATCTCTTTCCCGGTCTTTTTACCCGATTTATAATAAGCTTTCATTGAAATCTCGCCGTTGTCAAAATATGACTCATACAAAGAATCTTTTAAGCCTTCTTTAAAAAAAGCAATTTCTTCAATTTTCCCGTCAGGATAATAAAGCGTTCTTTTCCCGGTACCCGCTTTAACCAAAGTATCTCCCGTGGTGTTAAAATAATACATTAAATATGCAGTGTCTGAATGGTATTCCGTTATCGATCTTAATTTTGAATTGATATAGAATTCCAACCATTTGCCTGATTTGTATCCTTCATCATAAAACCCGTCTACCTTCTGAGTCCCGTCTAAATACCATTCACTGTATGCACCCGAAAGAAGACCTTTTATCATGTATCCCTCATTCATTTTTTTCCCGTTTTCATAGTAATAGGTGACTCTTCCGGCCGGCTCACCTTTTTTGAACTCTACTTCTCTCACAAGAACACCGGTTTTATTCCAAAACTTCCATAATCCCGATTCCATACCGTCGATAAATGGGCCTTCACTTTGTTTTATTTTATTTTCTTCGTCCCAATAAAATGTTTGGATGTTTTGCCCGATCGTTACATTTACGATTAAAATGTAAAAAAGGAATAAGGGTATTTTTTGGTATTGCATTCTAATTTCTTTTTT
>JAVFAE010000208.1:0-3145 GCA_034002605.1 Weeksellaceae bacterium
GGCTTCAAATGGATTGAATACCATAAATGCTTTTGGATCGAATTGATTAGGAAACTCTCCCCCACCACCTGTATAGGTGCCTGATCCATCAACATCAATCATAATCCAATCTCCAATTCCGTCAATAAGAAAATCTTCATACGACTCAAAGTCATCTTCAAAAATGACAGTTTGAGCGTTAGCAAAAGAAAAACCGGCTATTACGGTTAAAGAAAGTAACATTTTTTTCATAACTTTTTATTTTTAAAATTTAAATATTTTCAAATATAAAGTTAAATTTTTATTTTGAACATATTAAATCTCTGTTTTTTTATTTTTTTTATTTTTTACCCTAAAATTACACTTTAGTTTAGTAAGCTAAAGAAATAGAATTCGGGTCAATAAATTCAAATGTGTAAGGATCTTCTAAAAAACTAATCGGCAAACCTGATTCTTTCATAATGTCCTTTTTAGTCAATGCCCAAGGTGTCCAATAATCTTCTAAAACTTGCTCAAACATAGTATTGTCCCATACTGTAAAAACAGATTTATGAAGCGGAGCTTTCAAGGGAAGGGCTTCAATCGTTGCTTTTTCGTCTGTAAAATTCACTTTGAAATCAGCTTGTACCTGTTTTAAATAATTTAAATATAAAAAACGAGCACACAATTCTTCAAACTGAACCGGATGCAATTCCTGATTGCCAATTTTTTTCAAAATATCTTCATTTTCTGCCGTAATTCCTCCATTATCCTGTAAACAAGCTATGATTCCAAATCCATTTACACCCAAAGAAAACATCAAATTAATAGCATCGTCCCGATGGTTAAAAACTTCTTGTGAATATTTCAATTTTACAATCGAAATCGACCATGCTTTTTGACCTTCAAAACAAACCGGTGAAATCAAAGATTGTAGCATTAAATGAAACATCCCATAGCGTTTTTTTAATACAGGCGACATTCCAAATTCTCTTTCTTGACGTTGTATCCGAGCTCGCTCCTGCTCTATTTCATAATAAAGTACTCCGTAAATAATTCGTCCAATCCACAGAAAAAGTTTAGTATCATCTAAGTTCTTCATTCCTTCGTACCCCTTTTCAAATGCAATTTTCACTTCTTCATCCAAAGTATCATAAGCTAATTTTACTTCAGTCGAACAAGGTAATTTTAATTCACCGTAAGTTGTGGAATTAACTGTATCCATTAAAATAAACTTCCGTTTGCGGTAATTAAATTTATCTAAAAGCCATTCAGGGAAAACTGTAATTTTCTCATCTTGATTTTTTAATTCCGTTCCCGACAAAAAACAAATTGCATCATCAAAGTGTAGATTTTCAAAAGGGTTATATAATTCTAACGGCATTTTTAATTTAGTTTAAAATAGAAAGTTTCAAAAATAAGAATATAAAACTGTTTAGAAAATGACTTTTATCTAAGTATTGTCTAAATTTTCTCCAACAAGGAGATGAAATTTTAGGTTATTACTAAATTTCATTACTCCAAAAAGGTTTCGTTCAATATTATTTGTCCGTTTGACAAGGGTGAAGTAAATTAGCCACACTTAAAAACAAAAAACACAATACGAAAATGATAGCAATAGCGGACAGCGGTTCAACCAAAACAGACTGGGTAATTTTAAATCCTGATTTTAGTGAGAGTTTCAGAACACAAACCATCGGGTTCAATCCTTACCATATTCCTTCCAAAACTATTGAGGAAGAAATTCAAAAAAACAAGGAATTATCGGCTGTTTCCAAGAAAATCTCCCAGGTGTATTTCTACGGTTCGGGTTGTTCGGCTGAATTCCTTCACGAAATTGTAAAAGAAGGATTCCGACCTTTTTTCAAAAATGCAGAATTACATATTGACCATGATTTATTAGCTGCTTGTTATGCGGCTTACAGAGGTCGTCCGGCTATGGTTTGTATTTTAGGAACAGGTTCAAATGCTTGTTATTTTGATGGAAAAAAAATCAAAGAAGCAACTCCTTCTCTTGCCTATATTTTGGGCGATGAAGGAAGTGGAAGCCATTTAGGAAAAAAACTGATTCATGCTTATTTTTCAAAGAAAATGCCGGCTCATTTAGCTGAAAAATTTAATGAAACTTTTCAATTAACCATCACAGAATTAAATGTCAATGTTTACCAAAAGCCTTTAGCAAATGTCTATTTGGCTTCTTTCAGTAAATTTGTATATGAATACAGAAAAGAAGTTTTTATTCAGAATTTAATTTATACCTCAATGTCGGAATTCTTTGAAAATCAGGTTTTACCTAATCCGGAAGCTCGATTTTGTGAAGTAAATTTCATTGGTTCGGTGGCACATTTCTACGAAGACATCATCCGTGCCGCTGCCGGAACGTTTCATTTAGAAATTGGACATATCGTTCAAAAACCTATTGATGCTTTAGTCGATTATCATAAAAAATATATTTTAAATCTATCTTAAGATTGGTGATAGATTGATAAAACACTTCAATTTTATTTAATTCTTTTAAAAATACTTAAAACTCTGGTTATTTTCAATTTTCTTAACCGTTTCATACATTAATTTAATTGTATTTTCCACATCGGTTTTATGTACCATTTCTACTGTAGTGTGCATATATCGCAAAGGCAATGAAATTAAAGCAGATGGTACTCCACCATTACTATAAGCAAAAGCATCGGTATCCGTTCCGGTTACTCGACTACTTGCTGCTCTCTGAAAAGGTGTTTTTGTCGATTCAGCGGTCTCAATAATTAATTCACGTAAATTATTTTGTACTGCCGGAGCATAAGTAACAACCGGACCTTTTCCGCAACTCAAATCTCCTTCTTTGGATTTATTCATGCGAGGCGTAGAAGTATCATGCGTCACATCGGTTACAATAGCGACGTCCGGCTGTATGGTTTTGGTAATCATTTCAGCACCACGCAAACCAACCTCTTCTTGTACTGAATTAGTAAAATACAATCCAAAATCAATTTTATCTTTATTTTCATGAAGTAAACGCGCTACTTCAGCTATCATAAATCCACCAATTCGGTTGTCCAAAGCACGGCAAACAAAATACGTATCGTTCAAAACCATAAAATCATCCGGATAAGTAATGACACAACCTACATGAATTCCTAAAGCTTCCACTTCTTCTTTGGAAGCTGCTCCACAATCAATCCAAATGGTA
>JAVFAE010000209.1:0-3130 GCA_034002605.1 Weeksellaceae bacterium
CAACTTCATGGAGGCGATGTGGCAGTTGAAAATAATCCGGAAGGCGGCTGTACATTTACCGTTAGTTTAGCAGAAGGAAAAATTACAGCAAATTCCCGAGAAAATTCACCGGAACTTATTCTTTCTTCGGAAAATCCGGAAGAAAATTCACAAAATGAAAAAGAGGAAGAAAAAACCTTGATTTTAGTTGTGGAAGACCAACGGGAATTGCGAAAATTCATCGTAGAAAATTTGGGAGATGATTTTCGGTTTTTGGAAGCCGAAAATGGAAAAACAGGAATTGAAATGGCAATTGCCCATGTACCGGAAATTATTATTAGTGATGTGATGATGCCCGAAATTAATGGTTTCCAATTGACTAAAACGATTAAAGAAAACGAAATTACAAGTCATATTCCCATTTTATTATTGACAGCAAAAGTGGAGCAAACTGACGTAATTGAAGGTTTAACTGTGGGTGCAGATGATTATCTGGTTAAACCTTTTTCGATTTCAGAATTGGAATTGCGCATTAAAAACCGATTGAAGCAACAAGAAAATCTTCGTAAAAAATTCAACCAGAATCCTTATCTGCCAAAAGAGGAAGAAACCGAGAAACTAAATTTAATTGATCGGAATTTTATTGAAAAATTAGACAGAATTGTAAGAGAACACATTGAAAATGAGATTGATGTAAGTTTTCTTTCCAGTGAAATTGGTCTGAGCAATAGCCAGCTTACCCGAAAGTTAAAAGTCTTAATTGGAGTAACACCGGCTAACTTCATCAAAAACATTCATCTTAATTATGCTTTGGATTTACTGCGCGATGGTTATTCGGTTTCAGAAGCTTCTTGGAAATCCGGCTTCAGTGACCCGGCTTATTTCAGCAAAGTATTTAAAAAGCATTTTGGTTTTTTACCTTCAGATAAGGAACAGTTTTAACCCTTCCTTCTTTCTCTTGGACGAATAACAATTCTGTCGTAAATACTAAGTGTAATAATTGAGAACAATCCAATTCCTACAATCACATACCAGATTTTATTTGGATTATAGGTTTCCCATAGCATATTAGTCATTTCCCAATGTCCCATACTTAATTTTTGTTCTGCCAAAGTGAAATATTCATTTTTGGAAAAAGCAACCGGGACTTCCGAAACATCAATTCCTTTGGAATTTGCAAATTCGTGGAAAGAATTTCGTACTTCATCCCAATTAATCTTTTCAGCTTTCATTCCAAATTTATTTTCAAACTCGGTCAATGGCATATTTAGTGCTTTGGAACCAGATTCAATAAACCTTTCGGGAGAAACTACTTCCGGCATTTCAATTCCTCTTCCTTTCATTTCTTTTTGTAAAATAGAAAGTTTATCCGACCAAGATTGGTATAAATTTCCTGAAATAAAACTCGTTACAAAATAACTTGCTGCCACCGGCAAAAAGTAAGTTCCTTGATATAAACCTTCTTTTCCTTTTGGTGTAATCAAAGCGATAAAAGAAGAAACTGTTGGGCTGGACATCATTTCTCCAATTGCGAAAATCATAGTTCCTACAATGGTAAACCAAACATTTCCTGAATAAAAAGTCAATCCGATACCGATTGTTGCGATGATTGCTCCACGAATAACAGCACTTATATGGCGCATTTTAGTTACGAAATAAGAAACAAATACTTGACAACAAACAATCATCAGAGCATCGATTTGGGTAAACATCTCCGGTTTAATTTGACCGTTTAAAGAAAGTAATTTACCTAAAAAAGGAATATTTTCATTTAACCAATTGGTAATTGCAGACGAATCTATCCAATCCTCAATAAAGTTTGGAAGTGTATTGAATAATTGATTGAACATCGTCCAAAATCCAACCATCAATAATAATAAAATGCCTAAACGAACGTCTTTTAATGCCTCAAAAATCCCCATTAAAGAATCTTTTATAGCTTTACCAATACTGTCTTTGGGTTTTTCTACTTTGGGCTCTTTGAAAAAGAACAATAAAATAAACAGGTTAATTGCAATTACTACGGCTGCCTGAATAAAAATGATTTTCCAACCCATGGAATTTCTAAGAGAAGAAGATAGAAAAGGACCAATAAATCCGCCTATATTGACCATTACATAAAAAATCCCAAATCCGAGTGTCCCTGTTGTTTCGTCTGTATTTCGGGCGACAATTGCTGAAGCTACGGGTTTGAAAAATGCTGCACCAATTGCAACTAATAAAAAGACAAAATAAACGCTGTTATATGAGTTCACTTCACCCAACATATAATAGCCTATAACCATTATTAAATAAGAAATAGTAAGTGAAAGTTTATATCCTATTCGGTCTGCAATTACACCAAAGAACAGTGGCAGTAAATATAAAATCGCCACTATATTTCCCATGATTTTTCCTTTTTGTACATGATCGAATCCAAGTCCGCCTTGGTCGGTAGAGCCCACTAAATAAATACTAAAAAGTCCATAAATTCCATACCACGCCCATCTTTCAAAAAGCTCCATGATACTTGCTAACCAAAAATTCTTGTTTAGTGAACCAATGGTCTGGATAAACGATTTTTTATTCTCTGTCATTTGATGTGTTTTTAAGATTTATATTTCTTACTCGTTTTCTGTGAGTCAAACTCACAAATTTATAAATTTAGTTGAATGTTGAGCCGTATGAAAGAAATATTTTCTAAAATCACTAAAAGCTGTGTATCATAAAATAAACGCTAATCCAATCCTCATTGATTTTGATTGTATTTTTGCTATTGTGATAAATTTATTTAGAGTTGAATTTTAAAGAAAAAAGCCCAAAATGAGTTTCGGGCTTTCTGCTTTATTCATAAAATAATTCAAGCAAAAGATGGATTTTGATTTGAATTTAATAAAATATTTTTATTATTAATTTATTTCAAGTGGTTAATTGTCAGTAATTTTATTTTAAAATTAGGATTTATATCGCTTTAATTTTTCTTTAATTTCTTCCAAACCTAAGTTGTGAACACTTCCCAAATGAGAAGTTTTGAATTCTTTGTGCGGAATGTAAGTTCCTTCATCAACAGAAATTCCCACTATTCGGTAAGCGTCCCGGAAAGAAGTTCCGGTTTGCAATAAATGATTAATATTTTCTACGGTGTAAATGGAATCGTATTTTTCTTGATTCA
>JAVFAE010000210.1:0-3110 GCA_034002605.1 Weeksellaceae bacterium
GCTGGCGCATAATTTCAATCAGAACATCAGAATGTATCTGGGCGGCGACAATCTGCTGAGTTACAAACAGAAAAATCCGATCATAGATGCACAAAATCCGTTCAGCAGTTATTTTGACGGCGGAATGGTGTATGCGCCCGTTATGCCGGCAAATATTTATATCGGAATCGATATTGACTTCTGACAGAGGTCAACAAATTTACACACAGGAGCGGCAGTAATGCTGCTCTTTTTTGTTTGATATTGGTTATCGGTTTGGTTCGGAATGAATTTTTTTTGTGTAATTTTGGATTATATTTTTTCAGCTATGAAATACGCATTCACAATCGGAATCCTGCTGATCGCAATCGGTCTGGTGGCTTCATTTATTGCAAAAATCGAATTTGGCGAACTGGTTACCCAGCCCGAATTTGCACTCGGACTTTTGTACGGTGGCGGTGCCGGTCTGCTGTTTGGCGGATTTTTGGGCTGGCTCTACAAAAAGAAACATTACAAAGAGTTTCATTCCACATCTGAAACTGACAAAACAGCCGAGTAATTGTTTGAATTCAAAATTTTCTGTCCGGATGATTAACAGGTCTGGTGCAGATATTCATATTCGCTGCCATTCCAAAATATAATTCCTCCGCCAACTTCGGATTTTATAATTTCAATTGACGGATGATCAATGAAAATCGGCGCTGATTCTGTTATATCTCCGTTTTCATCCAATTCAGTTCCAAAATTTTCTTTCTCTCGATTTATTTCCCAAATGTTGATGTAAGATATCGTCTGACAGATCGTTTTTAATCAAATTACCGGCACCGATCACATAAACTTTTGGTGTGCCGCCGTGAATAATTACAAATCCGATTTTCCCGGTTTTAATTTCTTTTACTCCGATTGCGAAATCCAAAATACCGTCACCGTTAAAATCTTCTTCCAGATAAAATGGATTCAGACGGGACTCAATTTCGTATTTGTCTTCAATTATTTTATCATTGATGATTCCGGTTTCAATAATCCATTCGGGTAAGCTTTCAATCATTAAAAAATCATCAGTCAGTTGATTTGTTTCAATTGTAGTCTTGTTGCTGTCCTCGATTTCCGTAATAGACAAATTTTTATTACAGAACAGAATCTGGAAACAAAACAAAAACAGGATGATATTTAATTTTGATTTCATTTTGTGGTAAGAGTTGATGTAAACAGGGATTATTTAATTTTTCACAAACACGATTTGATTTACAATAATTGGAATTTCCGCTCAGGTATTTGCTTAATTCTTCACAATTTACAATTATTTCTCCAGCTAAATCTCAGCCGAAATATTTTCTATTTGTCCTATATTATTTTTAATCAGTTACAAATATTGTTCTTCCTTTAAGATCGCAAAATTTCATGAATATTTCCTGCACTTCGTATTTTAACTCCTTTGCTTTCGTGAAATCAGCACATGCCATTTCATTCAAACCAATTTCAACATATCCTCTTCCTCTCCAATAATAATATCTTCCGTTATTTTTCTCCAGATCGATGGCTTTTGAGTAAAATTCAATTTGTTTTAAATAATTTTTTTTACTGTAATAAATGTTACCGATTTCAAAATAAGCACTTGAATAATTCGGATTCAATTCAATTGTCGTTTGAAAGTCGTTTAAAGCATTCTGCAAATTGTTTTTTTTGTAACTGTTTAAGTCATAGTACAAATATCCTCGACAATAGTAATAATAGTAATTTGATTTATCCAAATCAATTGCCTTCGAAATTATACCAATTCCTTTAATAAGATCTTTTTTATTATCCAAACAGCCATAACTATATCCCAACTGGTTTAGTGCATAATGATTATCGGGATCTGTTTCTAAAAACAGCTCGTAATTTTTAATAGCTTGTTTAAATTTTTTGGTCTTGTAATAAAAATCGCCAATTTTGAGTAAAGCGATCTTATACGATTTGTCTTTTTCTAATAATGTGTTTAGATCATCAATTGCATCCTGAAATTGCCCTAAATCTGCTTTTGTCAAAGCTCTGAAATATAAAGCATCTGAATTATATGCTAAATCTAAAGTTTGGTTATAATCATTCAAAGCCTTTGAATAATTTTCTAAAATTGAATAGCAAATTGCCCGTTTTAAATATAAGTCAGGACTTTTGAATTCTTCGCTTTCCGCTTCATTAAATTGAATAATTGCTTTTTCATAATCTTTTGAATGGAAAGATTCAAGGGTAATTTTGTAACTTTTGTTTAAGTCTTGAGAAAAAACAAAAAACGGTAGAAGTATTACAATAAAAATAATTTTGGATTGAATCATTTAAATTTCGACTAAGTTAAAAACTATGCATTTATTTGGAATTCTTTATAAGCAATTCTATTCAATTGACAGAATTCAAATTTAAAGAAAATTATCAGTCGAAAGTAAGCGAGGAATCTGATTGTCGGTAAAAGTTTTTAATTTTCACCATTCCGATTTTTCATTAGGTTCAATTAAATCTCGTCTTAAATATCCAATTCTGTCTAATTCTTCCTTATCAAATTCTTTTTGTATCTGTTGAATCAGATCGTCATAAACAGGATCGTAATTGATTAACAGAGCTTTATAAATATACTCTTTGTTGGCTGGTGGCCAGTAAGGACGATTTATATAGGTATTGTTATGCTCAATGTATTTGAGAATTGATAATGCATTTTGATTTTTGTATGAGGCAACAGCTCTTGAGAAATATAAAACTTCATCATAAATATTTTCTTTTGACGACAGTTTTCCTTTTATCTTCATCTCAAAATACCATTCCAGAAGAGAATAAAATTTTTCGTTGGGAAATGTTTCGATGCTTCTGAAAATCAACTTTACACATTCGTTATTTTTCAAATTCTCGTCAAATACGTTATAAAGCAAATCCACGTCAGTATTTTTTTTTGAATTTACTCAAGGCATAACAGGCTGACAGCTGATCTCCGCAAAATTTCCGCTTGGTTTGCGCCCTGCTTTTTATCAAATTATAATATTTTTCATCCGGATTGATATCCTGAATCATCCAGGTTGAAATATCCAACTATGGATGTTCCAACAAAACTTTTTCAACCAGATATTTCTTTTGAATCGGCGATAATTCATTTTTGTAATGAG
>JAVFAE010000211.1:0-3076 GCA_034002605.1 Weeksellaceae bacterium
TCTTTGCATTTTCTTTGGCTGAACTGCCCATTTTGATTCTGAGTGAGTGGTCGTTCATGAGCATTTTTAATTTCAGTTCAAAATCCACTGTATTTCCATTTTCAATCAGGAAACCGTCCACCGCATGGGTGATGATGTCTGCCGGACCTGAGGGGCAGTCAAAGGCCACCGATGGAAGGCCGCACTCCATGGCTTCTATCAGCACCATTCCAAATCCTTCCGAACGAGAAGGAAGTACCAGAACGGAGGAATTTTCGTATTCGGCTTGAATGTTTTGAACCGGGGAATGGAAGTGTACATTTTTTAAGTTTAGTTCCTTGGCCATATTTATAAAAACCCTGTCTTTGTCGATTTTCCCATAGATATTGAGTTGCCAATCCGGGAAATCCGGTTCGATTCTGCTCCAAATTTTGAGCAACAAATCATGTCCTTTGTTCCAAGAATGCGCTCCGACTGCGATGATTCTTTTTTGATTCAGCGGATGGAGGTTTTCACATTCAAAGCCCAAGGGATTGGGGATGGTCGTCAGATTGTTAGAATTCCATTCTTTGGTATTCCCCGGGGTCAGGACCACGAATTTATCAAACTTGGGTGCCTGTTTTATCATCAGCCATTTCATCAGTTTTCCTTTGAGGCTTTTGTTTGTATTCAGTCGGATGGAGGCGTGTCGCTCATAAATGATTTTGGCTTGGGTCTTGGCGATGTTGGGCACAAAAAAACCTTTGAGGCCGTCGTCACAAACCGAAACGATGTCGGGTTGTTCCTTTGCCAGCAGATTATTCAGTGCTTTACGGTATTGCCACAGATAGCTGAGCGGATTTCCTTTGGCATTGAAGCCGATGAATTTCACTTTGGGGCTGAAGGCATAAAAGGCTTGATGGTTTTGCTCGTTGAGTGTGGCAATGCAGACTTGATGTCCGAATTTCTCAGCCAGAGCTGAGGCTTTGACCGAGAGTACTCTCTCGAGTCCGCCGGAGCCGTTGATGCCGTTGGTGATGTACAGGATTTTCATCGGTGCAAAGGTATTTATTTTATCGGGTGCCGGCAAGTTGGGGGATGGGGGATGGAAAGTGATCATTGCATTTAACAATGTTAAAAAATCAGTTTTACATTTGTGTGATTGAGGTTTGGCGGTCATTATAAGAAAAGCTTCAACAGAAAAATGAGTTTTAAAGAAAGATTCATTCCTGAATTTGAAAATGCAAAATTGGGAATTGAAAAATGTTTAGCGGAAGGAAAAAATAATGGTAACAAAGAAATATGAAAAAGGTAGTTCGAAAATTTCTTCAAACCGATTTCTAAATCAAAATAAAATGATTGCTTAAATTTGAAAGCTTTGTGAAGATTTTTTTCGCAGGCTGATATTGGCAGAAAACTTTCTCAAAACACTTTATAAAAATTCAAAATTCTACCTTATATGAAGATTAAAATATTTTATATCATTTTATTTTTATTTGCAGCATTATTTAATTTTAGTTACGGCCAAAAAGTGACAGAAAGAACATTTTTAGGGAAAGAAAATGCAGAATATCAACCAAGAGAAGTTATAGCCAATAACAAATTGCATAACTTAATTAATTCGGAAAGTATCATTATAAAAAAACAGGAGATTTTAATTAAAATAATTGAACCTATACTTTTTGATATTTATGAGAAAAATAATATCGAAAAACAAAAAACTTGAACTAAAAGAGAAGTATGAAAAATAATCCCACTTCCCCACAGAAGAAAAAAAATATCTAATAGCTTTATCAAATGAAAAAAATAATTTTAATTCTCATATTAACCTCAACAGCTTTTCAAGGGTTTTCGCAAGAAACCCCTTCTTCTTTTCGCTCATTAAAAGATTCTGCTTGGGGAGCATTTGATATAAAAACCGACAATCCGCTGTACTATTTGATTGGAAAAGAAGTCTTTGGAAAAGAAGCTTTTGATTTCACAAGTTCTTTAGGCATTCCGGAAACGGAATCATTCCATGACATCAGACATCTTCAGTACTTTGCTTCGGGCGTAGAAATCGTTTATGATATAAATGATGAAAAAATAGCATCTATATTTTTACTTGCCCCAAATTACAATAATTGGTACGAGCCATACACAGGCGAGTTGCCCTTCGGATTAAATTGGAATATGAGCAAAAGTGAGGTTGAAACGCTTCTGGGAAAAGGTATGGAAGAGCATGTATGGGGAAACGATTATGTTTATCAGTATCCGGAACATTTCATTTCCATAAAATATATTTCCGAAGTTGAAGACCCAAAAATGGAATCCATTCAGATTCGGGATTTTGAGAAGAAAGATTCCTCCATAATGGATACAATTGAAAAGGATAGTATCGACATGAGAATAGATTCAGAAATTCCCAATATAACGATTCATGATTCGTCGCAGTATTCAGCAGAGTTTATTAAAAACTTAAAAGACATTACAACTCACCGATTTTTTGAGCTAATTGAAGACAAGATCATTGTCGATAATAAGGAAACAATGGAATTTCCGTACTATCCCTTCCATGGAGACACATTGCATTACACAAAAGAATATGCTGACTCATCTGTTTATTTGTCAGTCATGAGAATAAATCAAACCACAATTACTTACGAACTGCAAATGCTCAAATTTGGAAAAACAAATAAGGTGGAAAATGGATTGGCACATCTAAATCCTCATGACATAATAGATGGGGATGGTTTTTCATTAAGTGAAGACGAAGATGGCGAGTTGTATTGGTCGGTTTTTTTTAGAAATCAAAAATCAGATGGTTGTTTTACAGATATTTATATAGGAGCAAATAAAAATCTAACAGCTTTGGAAAAGCATTGTGTCAGTGAATTTCGATACAATTCGGAGAAGAATTTCATAAATTTAGAACAGATAAATAAGGAAGAATAATGTATTCTGTACATAGTGCGCCATCTGCGGGAAAACTCAGCGCAAATCTGCGTAATCTGCGGGAAAACTCAGCGTAAATCTGCGCCATCTGCGGGAGAATTCTGCGCAAATCTGCGCCATCTGCGGGAAAACTCAGCGTAAATCTGCGCCATCTGCGGGAGAATTCTGCGCAAATCTGCGTAAT
>JAVFAE010000212.1:0-3017 GCA_034002605.1 Weeksellaceae bacterium
TACGGAATTCCCGCAGGGAAATTAGGAAGTGAATTGTTGGAAGAAAGTTTGGAACATTTGACCCAATCTTATCCGCATATTCAACAAATTCATGGCGAAAATGTACTTTCCATTTCGGGTGAAGCTGGAAATTTCATAGTTACTACCAACAAATCTTCGCTTCAAGCCAAAATTGTAGTGATTGCAATTGGTGCAGGAAATTCGTTTACAATTGAAGGTTTAGAATCGTTTGTAATGCCACATCAAAAAGCAGCTCCAGAGAAAAACAGAATCCAATTAAAAAATACCGACCATTTAGTTACCGAAGGTATTTATGCCGCTGGAGTTTTAGCTGGACACAGAAGTCAATTAAGCATTGCCGCTGGAAGTGGCGCTTCTGTAGCAACTGATATTTTAACGTTGTGGAATAACGGGAATCCGGTGCAGGTACATGATGCTTTAGGGAAGTAATTAATCTATTTTAGTGAAAAAAATATTTTTTACTTGTTTTGAATTCTTGATTAAATCCGTGTAGATTTTATCTCCTTTTAAAATCATTACTTCGTTTTCAAAATATTGATAATAGGTTTCTTTTTGCATCATCATTAAAGTAGCATTTCCTTTTAAATCTTCTTTATTAATTTCAAATTCTTGAAATCCTGTAAATAAAAATTTAATCTTTTGAAAATCTTCATTTTTTGAAATTTGTAATTCACCATCGAAATTAGCTTCAAGTCCTTTAATTTCATAGTTATCTTTCAACAAAATGCAATTAACATTTGGAAGAATATCTTTATTTTCATCTAAAAATTTCAGCTTATAAAAAGCTGAATTATTATCAAAACTTTCTAAAATTTTAAATTTAATAACATCCGATTTCTTTCTGTCACTGTTTAGAATAATCTTTTTACCAGAAACAGACCAGGTCCCTTCTGTTGTTCCATTTAACAATCCAGTAACCCAAGTATAGGTAAATGTTTTATCTTCTTTAAATTCAATACCTGAGCTTACTCCATAAATTCCTTTATAAGAATATTTCCCAACAATATCAGAATCGCTAACTTCCTTAGAAGAAGAGCAACCTAAGATTAGAAATAAAAAGAAAAGATAAAAAACTTTCATATTTTATTTACTCAACACCTTATTCACCATATTATCTTTCTTTAAAATCAATTGGTAATAGGCGTTTTCGTTAAATAGTTGACGAACAAATTCTGCTTGAAGATAGAACAGTACTTTATCTTTCTGAGTATCCAAATTAAAAAGTAAGCCGCCTTTTGCCATGTAAGCCTTAAAGTTATTAAAATAATTTCCAGAACGCAATTCTTTTTCCAAACTTCTCATCGAGATTTTTTCAAACTTTTTGCGGTTTTGATCTAATTGTTCAAACACAAAATAATTCACCAATCCCGATTGCATCAACATCGTTAAACCTTCTGCTCCGTGCGAATCTTCTAGTGGAACAAAAATATCAGGCATAATTCCGCCACCGCCATACACGATGCGGCCTTTCTTGGTTTTAAATTTTAAACTATCTGCGATTTTGGTTTTGTCTTTTTCATACAATTCACCACTTTCAAAACGTTTGTCGAATTCGTTAAAGTAATTTTCGCCCTTATCTTCATACGGTTTTTGAATTGAACGCCCTGATGGTGTGTAATATCTAGCAATGGTTAATCGTACCGCCGAACCGTCGCCTAATGGCATTTCGCGTTGTACTAATCCTTTCCCAAAAGATCGTCTTCCGAAGACCAAACCTCTGTCGTTATCTTGAATCGCTCCTGCTAAAATTTCACTTGCCGAAGCACTATTTTCATTGATTAAAACACTGACTTTCCCCGTTTCAAAAATACCTTTTTCGGTTGCTAATGTACTTTCGATTTTATCTTTTTTGTTTTTCGTTTTAACGATTAATTCTTTGTTTTTCAGAAATTCATCAGCAATTTTTACAGCAGCATCCAAATAACCTCCGCCGTTATCGCGTAAATCAATAATAATATGTTTAGCACCTTCTTTTTTTAATTGGGTTAAACCCGATAAAAATTCATCATAGGTTTTTTCGGCAAAGCGATTGATTTTGATGTAACCTGTAGCTTTATCCACCATTTGAACAGCATCAACACTCTTAATCGGAATAACATCTCGAGTTACATTGACAGCAAATTTTCTTTTTTCAGATTTACGGTAAACCGTCAATTTAACATTAGAACCTTGTTCGCCTTTTAAGATGGAAAACAAGGAATCGGTTTGCATTTTCTTATTGTAGAGTTGTAATTTATCTGCAAAAAGAATTCGGTCGCCCGATTTTAAACCTGCTTTTTCTGAAGGTCCGTTCGCAATAGGTTTTATAACAGCTAAGGAATCGTTATACATGTAGAAATTGATACCAATTCCAACAAAATCGCCTCGCATTTCTTGTTCGACTGCTTCTAATTGACTTTTAGGAATATAAACCGAGTGTGGATCGAGTTTTTCGAGAATTCCGTTAACCGTTAAATCAACAATAGAATCCGTATTTAAACTATCAACGTATTCTTTTTCAATGAAATCGATAAGTTTGTTAAGCTTATTTTTATTGGCATTTCGGTTTAAGAAAGCCGTTTCTGTAGAAGGATTGAGTTTACTTCCCAATAACAAACCCACCGCAACAGCCACTGCGATTACTATTGGAAAATATACTTTGTTTATTCTCATTTTAGCTCAAATCTTGAATTAATTCCACTTCAACACCCGCTTTTCTTAGAAAATCAACACCCGAAGTATCTTTATATTCTTGATGATACACCACCCTTTTGATTCCAGATTGGTGAATTAATTTACTACAATCTTTACAAGGCGAAAGTGTGATATATAAAGTTGCATCTTCGCACGATTGTGTAGAACGCGCGACTTTTAAAATTGCATTCGCTTCGGCGTGAAGTACGTACCATTTGGTTACATTATCTTCATCTTCGCAACAATTTTCAAAACCAGATGGTGTCCCGTTATAACCATCAGAAATAATCATTTTATCTTTAACAATAATCGCACCTACTTTT
>JAVFAE010000213.1:0-2993 GCA_034002605.1 Weeksellaceae bacterium
GGGCATTAGAAGTAACAAGTTCATAGGTCTGCCCCCACGCTTGCGAAGCAGCAATCACAAAAAGACTTAATAAAAGTAAAATTTTCTGTTTCATATTAAGTTGGTTTAATTGAGTTTGTATTGTTGTTTTTTTACGGGTTAAATATACTATTTTTTTGTTTGTAAATATTTTTTTTAGACTTTATAAAGTTGAAAATAGGCTCAAAAGAATAGTAATACCGTAAGGATAATCAATATAGACCAAAATAAGATGTGATTTATTGGTGTAATTTGAAATTGGTATAAAATTGAGTGAAGATTAATTTTCAATTCATAAAAAGAAATTGGTGAAATTCTAAGTGGGCTTAATTAAAAGGAGATATTGTAATTTCTCCAAATTTCCACTTTGTAATAAATCCAATAGTGATAAAAAGTAAAATCATCATTTCAATAAAAATGAAAGCAAAAAACAAGAGGATTCTGTAAGAAAATCCTAATTTGGTATAATCATCCCCAAAAGCATTAAAGTAGCCATAAGCAATATATAAAAATATCAGCGTGGTAATAGAAATACTAATGGTATCAGCGACCGTATTGTTAAATTCTATTAGCAAATCAAAATAAAACAGAATATTTCCAAGGGTTGATAACAATAGAATCCCTAATAATATCATTCCTGCAATTATAGAATGTTCACTTAAATTTAATTTTTTTCTTTTAAAGAGAATAAAACTGTTTAGTGCTGCAAATGGGACAAAGAGGAGGATTACTATTTTACTTTTTTGGGCAAAAATATTGTCTATTGTTTTACTGGCCTGATTTAGATTGGAAGTGTCTTTGATATATCCTCTGCCTTGCTCAATGATTATTTCGCTATAAAAATGTCTGATAAATAACATGAAACCAATGGTCAGCAGAATAAGTAAAAAGACATTGTAATAAGGTTTTCTTTTTCCTGAAATATAATCTATGGCTGCTTTTCCGGGGCGTATTAGTGCTTGTTTGGCAGTAAATAATATTCCTTTTTCAATGTGAAATGCTCCGTGCAATATGTCGTGAAAGAAAAAGTTTTTAAATGTAATGCGATGTATGTCAGATTTTTGCCCACATCCTGAACAAAATTTGTCTGTTAGTTTTTTTCCGCAATTGAGACAGTTTTTGTTTTTCATTTATTTTTCTCTATGTCGTCTTTATTATTCCGAATAATGTTTTAGCAGTTTGATGCAGGATAGATTTTACCGGCAAGCGATACGAAGATACTATTTTTTTCTCGTTTCACATAAAGGGAATTGTGCAAGGGCTGTCAATGTTTGGATGCTGTTAGATTTTTCCTTAATCTTTTTGTTTTATGACAAGTAGCTTCCTTTTGTTTTCTATATTGAAAACGGAAGTTTATTAATTTGATTAGCCTCTTGGTCTTCCGTGTCCTTTCGGTTTATTGGCGGTTTCTAAATCGGTATTGAAGATTTTTATTTTATCGCCTTTTTTCAAGCCATTTTTCACTTCAGTATAAACCCCGTCGGACAATCCCAATTCAAGTATTTTTTTCAAATAAACCGGTTGTTCATATTCTTCCGTTCCGGGTTTTAGTACTTCAACAAAAGCATCTCCATTTTCATCGTACTGAATATGAGCGGATTCAATCGATAAAATATCTTCTACGGCAAACAAGACTACTTCGGCATTGGCACTGTAATTGGCTCTTAGGAATATGTCTTCTTTCAGGTTCACATCCGCTTTGATTTCAAACTCTACAATTCCGTTGGTTTCTACTCCGGACGGAGAAATGAAATTCAAAATTCCCTCAAATTTTTCATCCGGTAAAGCACCGATGGAGATAGTCAAAGGCATTCCTTCTTTTAGTTTTCCAACATCGGCTTCATCAACTTTTCCTTCAAAAATCATTTGTTTCACGTCTGCCATAGTGGCGATTGTTGTTCCAACGCTGAAATTATTGATTTCCTGAACGGTATTTCCAATTTCAACCGGAATAGACAGAATCATACCCGAAATGGTTGCCCGGATTTGGGTATTGGCATATTTTTCCAAACCGGGAGCAACGCCGGATTGGGCTAATTTATAATTACTTTCGGCATCGCCTAAATTTTGTTGTGCCATTTGATAACTCATCAGGGCATTGTCGTATTCTTGTTTAGGAATAACGCCTTGTTCGTATAAGGATTGAGTTCGTTCAAATTGAATTTTTTCATTATTCAAAGTGATTTTGGCTGAATTAATTTGTTGTTGAGCCGAATTTAAACTGTTCAAATTCGGAATTACTTTCAGTGTAGCAATTAAATCGCCTTGCTTAACGATGTCGCCTTCTTTTACGTGAAGGTCAGTAATGACTCCGGAAATATTGGGTTTGATTTCAATAACTTCTCTGGGTTTCACAGAACCTGTTGCAACGGCTTTGTTGGAAATGTTTCGGGTTTCTACTTCGGTTGTTTCAAACTTGTCCAATTCTTTCGTACTGGTTTTGTACATATAAGAAATAGCACTTACAACAGCAATTACAAACAATACAATCAGGCTTATTTTTAAAAACTTTTTCATCTTTTATTTTTCAAATCTTTTTATTCATCTCGTAAAGCATCAATCGGCTTAATAGCAATGGCTCTTTGTGCAGGAATTAAACCGGCAAGCATTGCCATAATTACCATAATTAGTAAGGCAATTGATAAAGTTGTTACATCAATGGATGCATTTATAAACGGAAATTGACTTTCCGGATTGGAAGCAATTATAGTATTGATAATATACAGTACAAAAGTAGCTCCTGTAATTCCTGCTAATCCGGCAATTAGAGTGAGAACAATGGATTCCAACAGAATCTGAGACCGGATTTGTGCCGGAACTGCGCCTAAAGCTCTTCGGATTCCGAATTCTTTGGTTCGTTCGGAAACGGTAATCAGCAAAATACTTGCAATGGCAATGACACCGGAGAATAAAGTCAAAGCACCGACTACAATTGCTAATAATTGTAATCCGCTCATGAAGGAAAACATTTTGTT
>JAVFAE010000214.1:0-2989 GCA_034002605.1 Weeksellaceae bacterium
GAAACGTAGTTTCGGATAAGAAGGCAAATTTTTAAAGGATAGCAGAGCTATCGTTTCAAAATTTAACGAAGTTGTAGCCAAAAAAAGGCATAAACAAATTATTAGATAATTTTTAAACAGGCTCTTAGCCTTCTTTTAAAAGCAGATTAATTTTCTCACAAATAATTTAAAAAAGAAGAAATTAATTGTACTGATTATTTTACATAATTAATTATATTTGAATTGTTTTTTTTGTTTGAAGGTGTACATAAAAAAGTATGTTTTCTCCTAAAAAAACAGCATACAATTGAAACTAAAATTTAAGCTCATGAAAAAATCTTTTTTATTTTTATTTATCCTAATTCCGATTGCTTTTACTTTAAGCTTTACCGGAAAAACTACCCCTGAACAAGATTTATTTGAAGCAATTCGATTAAAAAATGTAAAAAAGACAGCTAAAATTTTAAAAAAGGAAATTAATGTTAATGCTGTAAATCAGCAAGGGCAAACGGTTTTACATTATTTTTTTCATAGTTGGCCATCTTATTCTTTTGATAGTGATCAAGAACAGGTTTTGAATCTTTTGATAAAAAAAGGATTTGATGTTAATGCAGAAGAAAAAACCGAATATAAAAATACAGTTTTGACAAGCTGTATTCTTACTCAGAACCATTTAAAACCAATGGAAATGTTGATTGATGCAGGAGCTGATATTAGAAAAGACTATTTATTGCACTTGGCTTGTTTTAAGCGAAAAAGCAATTATGTCACACTCCTTGTTGATAAAGGAATAGATGTAAATGCAAAGAAAAATGGAGAAACACCACTTCAATTACTTTTAAAATATGCTGATCTTAATAAATCTACATTAAAGATTTTGGAGTTTTTGCATAAAAAAGGGGCTGATATTTTTGTTAGAGATCGACAGGGATATAGCCTGCTTGACTATTGTGTAAATAATAAGAATAAAGACTGTGCGGATTATTTGAGAAAACAAGGTGTTAAAGAATATAATAAACCCATTTATAATAACCCTTCTAATTCTTCAAATAAAATAGACTTGTCCATGTCGAGAGATTATTATGGTGTTATAAATGGAGTGGATGTAGAAATGAGTGCATCGGTAAATAACGAGTACATCACACTTTATTATAAAATTTATTACAGTGAATACAATATTGATAAAAAAACGGATTACTATGAAATAGTAAGTAGTAAATACACAAGCATTGAAGACATTCCGGCTGTGGAATATTATGTCAATGACCAAAGAGGAGGTAGCGGATATATTTATTTTCTTGAAATGCCCGGTGATACCGACGGATATAATAGAATAGTTGTAGCAGATGCCGATGGGATGTATGTTTTAGATGCAGAATGGTAAGCTTTGATAGGATATTCAATTTTCAAAAACAGAACAGTTTATAAAACCAAAAACAACTTTTTCATAACGGTTTGAGATTGCTATAATTTATAAAAATAAAAGTATCCCTTTCCTCAAATACACTTAACTTTCTATCAGGGAAGATAATTCTTATATTTCTTTCTCGAAAACTCAATGAAATTCACGAATTTTGCAAATTAAATTTCAGAAGATGACTTCCAAACAGATACGCAAACAGTTTTTAGATTTTTTTGAAAGTAAAGAACATTTAATTGTTCCGTCGGCTCCTATTGTTTTGAAAGATGACCCGACCCTGATGTTCAATAATTCAGGTATGGCACAATTCAAAGATTTCTTTTTAGGTTATAAAAAACCAACTTCGGTTCGCATTGCCGATACTCAAAAATGTTTGCGAGTTTCCGGTAAACACAACGATTTGGATGATGTCGGGAAAGACACCTATCATCACACCATGTTTGAAATGTTGGGTAACTGGTCATTTGGCGATTATTTCAAAAAAGAAGCCATTGCTTGGGCGTGGGAATTGTTGACCGAAGTTTATAAAATTCCGGAAGAAAACTTATATGTTACGGTTTTTGAAGGCGATGAAAAAGACGGAACCGCTCAGGATACTGAAGCTTTAGAACTTTGGAAGCAGCACGTTCCGCAAGACCGTATTTTATTTGGAAATAAAAAAGACAACTTCTGGGAAATGGGCGAAACCGGACCTTGTGGGCCGTGTTCAGAAATTCATGTGGATATTCGTTCGGCAGAAGAAAAAGCTAAAATCTCCGGAAAAGATTTAGTCAATCAAGACCATCCGCAGGTAATTGAAGTCTGGAATTTGGTTTTTATGGAATACCTCCGAAAAGCCGATGGCTCGCTTGAAGTTCTTCCGGCAAAAAGCATTGATACCGGAATGGGATTTGAACGACTTGCAATGGTTTTACAAGGAAAAACCTCCAATTACGATACCGATATTTTCCAACCACTCATTCACAAACTTGAAAAAATATCAGATAAAAAATATGGTGATAGCACCACAACCGATATTGCTTTTCGGGTAGTGGTTGACCATCTTCGCGCAGTTTCTTTTGTTATTGCCGATGGTCAGTTACCGTCGAATTCAGGTGCGGGATACGTTATTCGCCGAATTTTACGCCGTGCCATCAGTTATGGATATCGTTTTTTAGATTTGAATGAAGCTTTTATTTATAAACTGATTCCGGTTTTACAAGAACAAATGGGTGAGTTTTTCCCTGAATTGGAAAAACAATCCCGATTGGTAACGGACGTAATCAAAGAAGAAGAAACAAATTTCTTACATACGATTGAACACGGATTGCTTCGATTGGATAATTTTATTCAATCTCATCCGGAGTTAAAAGAAATCCCGGGTGATGTAGTGTTTGAACTTTATGATACTTACGGATTTCCTGCAGATTTATCGAGAATTATTGCCGAAGAAAAAAGTCTGACTATTGATGAAAAAGGATTTGAATCTGAAATGGAAAAACAAAAACAACGTTCCAAATCAGCAACTTCTTTCTCTGCTTCGGACTGGACAGTTTTGAAAGAAGATGAAATCGAAGAATTCATAGGTTATGATTATTTGGAAACAGATGT
>JAVFAE010000215.1:0-2967 GCA_034002605.1 Weeksellaceae bacterium
TAATCATCGGAATTTAATTCCAGCATAGGAATTCTTGCACTTCCATGAACAATATATTTAGTGTTCATAAGATTTAAAATTTTGTACATATCGGTCTGATTGATTCCCAAATCTTCAGTTCTTTTTGAGCCCGAAAAATACAAATCAATCACATCCTGATAATTTCTCAATTTTGCTCCATGGTATCCTCCGATTGAATGATGAAAATAAGAAGTCGTAGCATCATTAAAAGTACTGAAAACATTGTCGAAAACACGATATTGAGATGGATCAGCTGTTCGTAAACTGTCTAAAGTTTTATTAAAAGCTACTTTTTGAGCAATTCCGGCAAGATGATGATTTTCTCTGGCTCCGTTTACTAATTTTTGTGATAAATGAGTAGGAAATGGATTTTCTACAAACATTCTATCAACGAAATTAGTATCGTTCAAATAACGTTTATCCACTTGCCAACCGTCAATCAATGCTAAAAAAACAATTCCTAAAATTACAATAAGACTGTTTTTTATTTTTTGAATCTGATACAAAAGCAATAAAGCTAAAGTCAATACAACAAAAATTAAAGTTCGAAGTGTATCGGCTTTGAACATTGCGATTCTATCTGTTTGTAAAGCTTTATCTAAATTACTCAACATCATATCCCAAGTTCCGAATGCTTGTGGATTGTATTCTTTAACTAAATCTAAATATTGTTGTTTGTTCAGAATATCGTATTCATTAGTAAAACTGAATAAGTTTCCACCTAAAAGATAAAAAATCAACAATAAAGCAAGAGTTCCACCACCTGTATATATCAGAATTTTCTTTTTAAATTCATCTGTTAAAGATTCATCTTTAAAGAAGACGTATAAAGTGATTGCGGCCAAAAGCGGCATAGTAAATTCTGCCATAACCAACATGGAAGAAACCGCTCGGAATTTATCATAAAGCGGAAAATAATCAATCATAAAGTCAGTCAAACCGGCGAAATTTTTCCCCCATGCTAAAATAATACTCAAAACAGTAGCGGTCAACAACCACCATTTGTATTTTAACCATTTATTCCGAACTAAAAATAATCCTAAGAAAAATAAGAATACTACAACAGCTCCTTGATAAGCCGGACCAGAAGTTCCAGGTTGTTCGCCCCAATAAGTTGACACCGGAGAACTTGCCAAATAACTAAAAACTTGTTGATTGAATTCATCATTTAAATCCAAAATGTATTGTTGCTTTTGAATTTCAGCTGTATAATTTTTTAAATTTTCCGGATTGGGTTGACTCGCTCCGCCCATGAAATTCGGAATGAATAAATTGAAGGTTTCTAATTTCCCGTAACTCCAATCGGTAATATAATTGAAGTCTAAACCTTTGGAATTTCCTTTGAACAAATCCATATCGGACTTTCCGCGTGTGGTTTCTTGGCTGTATTCGTAAGTTGAAAGAACACGTCCGGAATTCATTCCCAAACCAATTATACAGGCAAAAGTCAATAAAACCGTTGATACTACAAATGCTTTGATTTCTTTTGTTTTAAATGCTTCAACTAATTGAATAACAAAATAAACCAACATGACCAAAAGCAAATAATATGTCATTTGCAAATGATTAGCAGAAAGTTCTAAGCCCATGAAAAGGGCAGTTAAAATAAATCCGAGAAGATATTTTTTTCGGTAAAGCAGAATAATCCCGGCAACTAAAGGTGCAAAATAAGCAATCGCATGAACTTTTGCGTTGTGTCCTGCTCCGATGATAATGAAGTAATAAGCACCTAAGGCAAAGAAAATTGAACCGGCTAAGGCGTATTTCCAATTTTTGAAAAGTACCATTCCCAAAATAAAAAATCCGGTAAAAAGTAAGAAGACATAATCTGCCGGACGAGGAAGAAAACGAAAGAAATGATCGATGGATTTAATCATATCAAAATCATAGGAAGCTCCGGTTTGATAGGTTGGCATTCCACCAAACATGGCGTTTGACCAATAGATGTTTTCTCCGGTTTCTTTCTGAAAAGTTTTCATTTCTTCAGCACTTCCGCGATAATTGACAATATCCGGCTGGATAATGGCATCATCACCCAAAACCGGTGAATTATACACCATTGCCAAAATCGCAAAAAGCACAATAGATAGTACGCTAAATATCAGATTTTTATTCTTCATTTTTTTCTTTGGATTCTTCTATAATTTCATATTCAACAGTGTCAGCTTCTATATTAAATTTAGCTTTTTCTGAAGAAGCTTTTGTTTGAGTAGATGAATGTTGCTTCGTTTGTTTTGATGTGGAATGCTTTGATTTTTCCGAAAAAAATGAACGAAATAAACGAACGAGTAAATAAGCGGCTAACAAATAAAATAAAAACTTAAAAAAAGACATAAAAATTTTAATTAACAATTGTGGTGATGGTTTGTCTTCCTGATTCTGTTTCTTTTCGTTCCCCTTGTTGGTAAGTATTGCTCATGTCTTCGACTTTTGTAATCGACACTTTTTTAATCCAGCCGGTTTCTAAATCCAATTCAATTCTCCCGTTCAAAGTAGAAGTATTTTTCATTGTTGCCGTAATTCCATTTTGGGTTTCACTTCCATTTACACTTTGGGTTCCTTTGACAGTAATAACCGCTTTTCCGTCTTGAATTCCTTCAAAAGTACGTACCACTTTGTTTTCTCCTTTTATAGGGCCTTCATTGATTTTTTGAGTATCTTCCCATTTTTCTCCTATTTTCAAACTTTTATCCGGAAAAATATTCAATGAATCTTCAAACTGAGTCCGAATGGCTTCCTGACTTAAAGACATTTCCAATAAACTTCGGATTTCTTTTTGTTCTTCCGGTGTAAAATCGGTTTTTAATTTTTCAACTGCATTATTTACCACTTTATCTAATCCTGTTACAGATATTACTTTTCCTTTATTGTCCACAATCATAGTGAAGGTTTGCCCGGTAATGGATTTATAAATCGACCAACTTTGAGCAACATCCGGATTGGTGG
>JAVFAE010000216.1:0-2965 GCA_034002605.1 Weeksellaceae bacterium
AATTTAAACCAAAATTAATCCAAAATTAAAAGGATTAAACATTAAAATATATTAATTTAATAGATTGTTTATGAGTGTTTTAAAAAATATTTATACTTTTACCAGATATTAATTTCAGTAATTTCGTTTCTTGTTTTGCGATAAAATGAGAAATCTTTCCGAATTTACAGTTTGAACCTTATAATAATAACACAATGAAAAAATTCACATTAATTTTACTAATCAATTTTTGTTTTAGTTCGCTTTTACAAGCGCAATTTGAAACTATTGGCTCCGATGAATACGGTCGGATTTTTGGAATTAATTATGACCGAATCACAGAAAACAAATTGTATGCAAATACCTTAGCCAATCATATTTTGAGTTCGGACGATAACGGGCAGACTTGGTCAGTTTTTTATGCCATTTCAGATGGTACTTTTACTTCTTTACAAAATAATTTAAAAACATTTCAAGATGATAAATTGACTTATTACATTCGTTCCGGTTCTTTTCCCATTGGGCGAACGGTATTTGTTTTGGATATTGAAACTCGGGAAATAGTAGCGCAATATACTCCTCCAATGCCTGATCCTAATGCGGATAGCAACTGGGTTTCTTCTTACAGTATTTCGGAATCCAATTCGGATTATGCTTTAATTTCTGTTGGATATTCTATTGGAATCAGCAATTTTGAAAAAGTATTTTATACAACAAATGCCGGGAATACTTGGAGTGAAGTGTATTATTCGGTTGATAATTTAAATATTTTCATCGGACAAGTTGCGATTGACCCATCCAATCCTGAAAAATTATTTTTACCGCGAGGAAATGGAAATACAGGGACAAATGGTGGATTGTTGATTTCGGAAGATGGCGGACAAAATTGGACAGAAAAATTAGCCGGAATTGTTTTACAACCCATCACTTTTCATCCTGATAATTCTGATGAAATTTGGGTAGGAACAGGAATTAGTTTCGGTTCATCACCCGAAAATATTTATAAATCAACAGATGGAGGAGAAAACTGGGAAATCGTACCGATTAACTGGTCAAATTATTTGATGAATAATATCAACATCATCCAGTTCAATCCGTTCAATCCTTCTGATATAATAATTTTGGAAGATAATGAAGTAGTAATTTCAAATGACGGAGGCGAAACTTGGGAAGTTTTTGTTTATGAAGATGCTTCGGACAATCCCGAGGGTTATTATTACGGATTAGATGCTTCATTCAATCCATTTAATGAAAATGAGGTATTCATTTCGGCTAATTATTATCCTATGTTTTCCACCGATAAAGGAGCTACGATGGAACGAATAAAAACACCTTATTTTGCTTCAGATGGAAATGTTTATTATTTTGAAAATGAAGAAGAAGAACATTTGTATTATGGTGTTCAATTTGGATTTGTGCATAAAGATATGCAAACCGGCGAAGAAGGAGCTTCTAATATTTTACCGCTTAATTATGTCACCAATAATTCAGGAACTGTGATAATTCCTGACGAAAATCAAGCAGGAAGAGTATTTATGCTTTATGGTGGATTTACCGGATTTAATTTGTATTTGAGCAATGATCACGGAGCTAATCAAACGATTATTTTCTCCGGATTTTTTAATAGTTTAGATGCATTGAAAGCCGTTCCGGGAGCAACAGATAAAATTTGGGCAGCTTTTTCATCTTTTGGAGAAAATCCTGAAATTTATGAAATTGACTTTTCTGATATGAATAATATTTTGTTCAATTCAATCAATCTTCCATCTTCTTCCGGAATTATTAAAGGATTTATTTTTTTGGATGATAATCCACAACAAATCATTGCAGCGAAAGGAAGTCGTGTGTATAAAACAATTGATGGCGGAACAAATTGGACAGAAATAAGCAATGGTTTGGAAAGTTTGAACATGAATTCCGATGTGATTTTTAAACTCATTCAAAATCCATTGAATACACAACAATATACGATTGCTTCCACAAAAGGAATTTTTACCACAACCGATGCCGGTGAAAACTGGAATCAGTTGTCGGAGGAAATAGCACATAATATTGTACATTCTTCAGTAAATGAAGGGCATATTATTTCGACTACACATAGTTCGCCCGAAACTTCTTTTAAAATAAATTATTCAAAAAATGGAGGAGAAACTTGGTTGACAGTTGTAGATAATTTGTATATGCCGTTATATTCCGGAAATATTTATTCATCTACGGATTTTCATTTTCATGGAAATTTCGTTGATATTTATCTTGGAGCATCCGGTCTTGGTCTTTTGAAATATACTTTGGATTTAACAACAATGCATATTTATGAACCGGAGATTGTGGGGAATACAATTGCAATTTATCCAAATCCTGTTACAGAAGTTGTACAAATTGCAGCAAAAGAGAAAATTGAATTAGTAGAAATTTATAGCTTAACCGGACAAAAAATGATAAATTCAATTGATGATAAAATTAATATATCTCATTTGAAAAAAGGAATTTATATTGTAAAAGTTAGTTTAGTTAACGGAAAAGTAAAGTCCGGAAAAATAATTAAAAAGTAATTTTTCAGTATTTTTTCTTTTATGACTTTAAGAATGTTGGTTAATAAAATTCATTTAGAAATGGGTACAGTATAATAAATCATCATTGTATCTTTATTATTTTCCATAACGGTCTTTTCGCAAGGAAAACCAAAAACTGTCTGTTTTTTTATGATTATTTTACTTTTTGGCAATAAAGTAAAATAAGAAATACTGTTATTCTACTTTTCTGTATATTTGTAAAATAAGACACATTTTTATTTTACTTTTCATAGAAAAACAGCAATAAGAAACTGCCTGAAAAAATGGAATTTAAAACTTCAAAATCTGTTTTGTGTATTTTTTAGTTTTGACTTTTTCAATGCCGTCTTTTTTTGTTTAATACTTATTTTGATTTCTTTTTTTAGGGTTAAGCACCAAGTTGTGAGATGTTTTGTATAATCAGAAATGCTGAA
>JAVFAE010000217.1:0-2957 GCA_034002605.1 Weeksellaceae bacterium
CCAAATACGGATACGGATTTTTTTTGTTTCCTAAAAATTCTACATTTATCATTTCTGATTTTTATTTTTGTTCAATTAATTTTCCTTTATCCGCTCCATCTCCCAATATAAATAATTTGATTTTCTCTTCTTTTAATTTCTCAAAAACAGTCAACAATAAATCAAATCCTTTTCGTTGACTCAAATTCCCAATTGCTACTACATTTTTGAATTCGGAAGAAAATTCCTTAATTTCTTCTTCCATTTTTTGTTGAATCCATGCTACATCAACAGGATTATTGATTTTCACAATTTTTTGAGGTTGAATAGTGTAATTTTCAATTAAATCATTTCTCATATCATCCGATTGCGCAATGATTGTATCAAAATTATTGTAAAATTTATAAAAAAACCGAATTTCTTTTCTTTTTACATGTTGACTGACTACATTGGTTTCGCGTGCTATGAATTTGGTTTTTTTGAAAAATGGAACTGTCGGTGATAAAAACGCACTTACTTCTCCCCAACCGCCAAAAACAAAGTCCGGCTGATTTTTCCAAATTAATTTTAATACTGAAAATACAGCATAACGAATTCTATTTATCTTTAAATCAATAATTTTTACATCTTTTTTTAAAAATTCAAGTGGCATACCTTCTTTTGAAAATAATACCAAAGTGGGCTCAAACTTATTTCGGTTAAGTTCATTACACAAAGTGAAAATCACTCGTTCGGCACCTCCAAAAGTCAGTCCGGGCAATAAAAAATATATTTTCTTTTTTGAATTCAATTATTTAACTCCTTTTATAAAATAATTCCAAAGGTATTGACACAAAGTGGGATGGTACCAAATTTTACTTTCAAGTTGAGGCGTGATTGTGTTTAAATTTCCTGAAGCAACATCCTCAATTGCTTTTTTCATTAAAGAAATTCCGGCGGCAGTTTGATAATACGGATAAGTTGTGAAATTATCTTTTTTTTCGGGTTTTACAATAGCCTGATATAATATTCCACCTGTATCTACTCCTTTATCAACCAAATGTACTGTTACACCGCAATTTTCATAATCTTTATTTGCTAATGCCCAATAAGCTCCGTGAATTCCTCTGTAACGTGGAGTAATTCCTTCGTGCGTGTTGATAAAAACTGCATCAATTGCTGTTAATACCTTTTGAGAAATGATTCTACAACCGTTTACAATAACAACATCCGGATTTATTTTTTTCAATTGTTCGATACATTCTGCGGAATTAACACTTGAAACTTCAATCAATTTTTCATTCGGAATTTCAGCCTCATTTAATCCTAATTTTTGTACTACTTCTTTTTTTCTGTTCACTGAAAATTTACGAATAATCGGTAACAATAATAATCCAAAAGTAATTTGACCGCTTACATTTAGCCAACCTAATTTTTTTGCCCGATTTTTCATAATAGTTTTCATGGGAATCGGTTGTTCTCGAATGACTTTTTCAATCTTTAAATCCTTAGCTAATCCATTGTACATGAATTTTGATGAAACAGCCAAACCTGTCAGCATTACAATTTTAAGTTCCATATTTCCTCTCGTATTCCTCTACAACTTCTTTCATATTCATACTTTCCATTCCGTAATTTTGATTCAATTTTTGATAATGATTCAAAATTTCTTCAAATAGCTGAAAATTAATTTCCTGATTTATTCCAATATCATGCGGATGAAACCACAAATGAAATATTTTCCCTTTTTTAGCAGCATAATTCATTTGTTTTTTAATTCTTCTCAACTTCAATCCATCCCATTTACTTTCTGATTTTTTGTACGGACGAAACCAACGACTCGCCCGAATGGCATATAAATCTTTTTTCTTAATTTCATTTAAATCTTGACAATGATGACTGCCCATAAAAATAAAATAATCCAAATATCTAAATCCTCTTTTCACAATGGATTCCTCCTCACCTCTTGCTGCGGAATGAAACCAAGCTTTTTCTGTTTCTCGATATATTTTAATTCCTTTTTGAGGAAATAATTTTAAATAATCCGGATTGATTTGATGTCTGGGAAAAACAAAAGAATTTATTTTAATTTGATTTGCTTCTGCAATTTCAATTGCACCATCTAAATCCGCTTCAAATTCTTCTACTGTTTGATGAGGTTCTAAAGCATAATAATGTGAAAATGTATGAGTTCCTATTTCGTGTTCAGGATATTTTTTTACTAAATCAATTAATTTTTTACCAAAAAAATAACGTGAATCACTATTTTTTGACATTTCAATATACCCTTTATAAGGCGATAAATTGGAATCTTTATAATTTGGTTTTAATTCCGGAAGAAACTTTTTTATTTCTTCATAATTTTCAGAAAACATTGCTCCAACTGTTGCAAAAGTTGCATGAACATTATATTTTCTAAATAATTCAAGCAATTTTGGTAAAATTTCCCAAACGCCTAAAACATTTTTTCCATATTCTTCAAAAGTATATTTGTCTCGTATGCCCCAAAACAACTCAAAATCAAGCGAAATCACAAACAATCCTTTTTCGTTGGCTTTCATATTTTATTGTTTATATAACCGTCAACTGCTGTTTTGCTTTCTTTTATTTGCATAGGATTTCCAATGACAATTGAATTGTCTCCCACATCCCGATTCACATAGGCATTAGGTGCAATCAAAACGTTATTTCCGATTTTAATTTTACCAACAATTACCGCATTGGCTCCTATCCAAACTTGATTTCCAATTTCCGGAACTCCGGTTCGTTCTCCCCGATTGGTTTGACCAATGGTTACACCTTGTGCAATATTGCAATTTTTACCGATTTTCACATTTGGATTGATAACAATAGCTCCCCAATGTCCTAAATAAAACCCACCTTCAATTTGAGTTTTAGATGAAATTTGAAATCCGTATTTGATTTGATATTTTCGCAACATAAGTCGAGAAAAAATACCCAAAATACTTTTGGATGAAGTTTTCTGAGCTTTTCTGAAC
>JAVFAE010000218.1:0-2881 GCA_034002605.1 Weeksellaceae bacterium
CCATGAATTGGGGCTTTTTTGTACTCAACAAAAATCTTTATCCGCCCAAAAGCTGGAATCTGCTTTGAGTGGGTTTTTTACGTCTAAATCAAAATGGAATTCACAGCCAAATAGCCCATTGGCGGTTTCATAAAAGATTTCGGAGAACTTTACGGATTCTTTTCGGAATGAATTAACCAACCAATCAATTCCGGAATTAGGATGACTGTCTTGATTGATCCGGGACAGAACTTGTAAACCTATTTCCTCAGCTTGGTTAATTTTTTCGTATTGTCCGGAAAAATCATTGGGATCAGTTACACGGAACAAAATAGAAAAGGATATGGTGCGAGTTCCAATTGTACGTTAATAATAATCATCAAATTTCATTCACCCAATTCACTCCGAAAACGGCATTTAAAGCAGCTGTTTCGGTTCGTAAACGTTGGTTACCTAAAGAAATTCCGGTAAAATTATTACGTTCGGCCAATTGAATTTCTTCTTTTGAAAAGTCACCTTCCGGACCGATAAGAATCAAATAATCTTTTTTTGCTTCTAATTTGTTTTGGAAAGAAACTCGTTCAAAATTCTCATCACAATGTGCGATTAATTTAGTTTCCGGATGGTTTTGTTGAATGAAATCATGAAATTTAACATTCTCATTTAATCGGGGAATGTAAGCTTTTAAAGATTGTTTGACTGCTGAAACAATAATTTTTTGACAACGTTCCAAATTGATGTTTTTTCGCTCCGAATGAAATGTTTTTAAAAAACTAATGGAATGAATTCCGATTTCGGTTGCTTTTTCTAAGAAAAACTCCAAGCGATCCATGTTTTTTGTCGGAGCAATGGCAATATGCAGTTGATAAGGAGTTGGAGAAATGAAAATAGGATTTTCAGTTAATTCTATTCGGACGGATTTTGATGATAATTCATTGACAATTCCGACTGCCATTTTTCCATTTCCATCGGTTAATTGAATTTTTTCTCCTATTTTCCCTCTTAGAACTTTTTGAAAATGGTAAGCTTCCTCTTCTTGTAATTCTGCTGTTTGCTGAAAAATATTTCCTATAAAAAGCTGCATTATAAACTGTATTTGGCAACTGATTTTGAGGTTAAATCAGTAAAATTATTTTGTTCAAATTTCAATTGCCCCACCATAGCAATCATAGCGGCATTGTCCGTAGTATATTCAAATTTTGGAATAAAAACTGTCCAATTTAATTCCGGTTCTAATTGTTTTAAACGATTTCGGATTTCCGAATTAGCAGAAACTCCTCCGGCAATTGCAATTTGTTGAATTCCGGTTTGTTCACTTGCTCGAATCAGTTTGTCTATTAAAATATCGACAATGGTTTTTTGAATGGAAGCACATAAATCGTGTAAATTTTCCTGAATGAAATACTCGTTTTTTTGAGTTTCTTTTTGAATAAAATACAGTATAGCTGTTTTTAGGCCGCTGAAACTGAAGTTTAATCCTTCAACTTTAGGTTTTGAAAATTTAAACTTTTCGGGATTTCCTTCTTTGGCTAATTTATCAATAATGGGCCCGGCAGGATAGTTCAAATTTAGGATTTTACCGGCTTTATCAAAAGCTTCTCCGGCCGCATCATCAATGGTTTCTCCTAAAATTTCCATTTTAAAATAATCAGAAACTTTCACAATTTGAGTATGACCGCCACTTATAGTTAAACATAAAAAAGGAAATTCCGGCGGATGGGAATTAGCATCTTTAATAAAATGTGCCATAATATGTCCTTGCATGTGATTGACTTCAATTAAAGGAATATTCAAAGCCTGACTAAATGATTTTGCAAAACTATTTCCAACCAAAAGAGAACCCATTAGACCGGGGCCGCGGGTGAAAGCAATAGCATTCAACTCGCTTTTATTGATTTTTGCCTGTTTTAAAGCTTCATCTACAACCGGAACAATGTTTTGCTGATGTGCTCTGGAAGCTAATTCCGGAACGACACCACCATAACTTTGGTGTACTTTCTGATTGGCAATTACATTCGATAAAATAGTATTGTTTTGAATAACAGCCGCAGCCGTGTCATCACAAGAAGATTCAATGCCAAGAATGATGGGAAAACTTTTCATTTATTTCAGTAAATTCATTAATTACCCTTAATTTTGTGCAAATATCGTAATTTATAGTGTGAAAATACTGAGAAGAACAGGAAGGCTTATTTTGATTCCGTTAATTGGGGTGCTTTTTTTATTGCTCACACTTATGGTTGCAATTCAAATTCCGGCTGTTCAGACCAAAGCAGCTCAATTTGCCATTGAAGAATTAAATAAAACTTTTGGAACTCAAATTCATATTGACCGAATTAGTATTGAGTTTTTTGGCGATATTAATTTGTACGGAGTTTCAGTTCAGGATCAATACGGATTGGATTTTATTGAGATTCAAAAAATTCAGACTAAAATTAGTTTAACCGGCTTGATTCGAGATCCAAATCATCTTACTTTGGGACAAATAAAAATGTATAATCCTAATTTTAAGATAATTACTTACAAAAATGATTCAACAAGTAATTTTATTACTTTCATCAATAGTTTTTCATCTGACAAACCCAAAGATGAAGAATCTATTTTTCGTTTGGATGGTGGATTAAGTGCAAAAAATGGACAATTACTTCTTCAAAATCAGAATTTAGAATCCAATAAACAAAATTGGATAGAAGCTAAAAATCTGAGTTTGGAAGTACAAAATTTCCGATTGGTAAATAGTGATATTTGGGCAGATTTGAAGCATTTGAGTTTTGATGGAAAACGAAATGGAGAAGATTATAATTTAAAAAACCTGTCGTTGCGTTTTCACATGTCCGACAAAGAAATGCGTTTTGATGATTTGGTATTTAAAACTTCTGATTCGGATTTTACCGGAAATTTG
>JAVFAE010000219.1:0-2849 GCA_034002605.1 Weeksellaceae bacterium
ACGCAGTGCTGATATTTTCTTAGGTGTTCCGTTTAATATTGCGTCTTATGCTTTGTTTACGATGATGATTGCACAAGTTTGTGATTTACAAGTAGGCGAATTCATCCACACCTTTGGTGATGCACACATTTACAACAACCACATGGAACAATTAGAATTACAATTATCTCGTGAGTGCCGACCTTTACCAACGATGAAACTAAACCCTGAAATTAAAAATATTTTCGATTTCAAATTTGAAGATTTTACGTTAGAAGGGTATGACCCACATCCGCATATTAAAGGGGTTGTGGCGGTATAAATAATAAATTATGAAAAAAATATTACTGGTTTTTATTTTAGTTTTTTCAGCTAACATAAAAACATCAGCTCAAGAATATTCTGAATTATATACAGGTCTAGACAGTATTTCTAAAACCAATGTTGGTTCGAATTTTTACAGAATATTTAGAATGATAAATTATGAATACAATCAAATAAATGACTCTTTAATAATGGATGAAAGAGTTGTGGTTGGAATTTTAAAAATAAATAACAATAAAAAATTTCAATTTGTTCATATAAACGAAAAAAACAAAGACATAGAAGGATTTTTAAATGAATGTTTATTAAAGGCACCTCCATTCCCAATTGAAAATATTGAAAAAGGTAAAGATTTAGAATATTTAACTATAAAATTTGATTTAAAAAAATACAATTACGAAGGGATAAAATTTGACGAAATATTAACCCAACAAAAGGAAGAAAACAAAACCAATCGTATTGAAGAATTAGACCTTTACCCTTCTTATGGTGGAAAACCAGAAGAATTCACAGATAAAGAAAAAGCAATTGAAAGTATCAATATTATAATTAATAAAGTTGTTAGAAAAAATTTTAAGAATCCAGAATATGCCATGGAAAATGATATTCAGGGAAGAACAATTACAAATTTTGTAATTAATAAAGAAGGTCAAATAAGCACTGTAGTTGTTTATTTCTCACATCCTATCCTTCAAAATCAAGCATTAAATATAACTGAATATCTACCAACATTTAACCCAGGCATCAAAGACGGCAAACCTGTATCTGTAAATTACCAATTTCCTTTAAATTTTAGACTCCAATAAAATGAATAAAACAATACTCTTTTTCATATTTTTTATGTTTCAACTTCTGTCATTTGGACAAGAAGAACGTAAAGAAACAAGTCAAACTCCTGTTGTAAAAGAAGATAAAAAAGAAGATTCAGAATTAACATTTATTCAATTAGAAGAACCTCCTACCTATCCTGGGTGTGAAAATATTTCTATAGCTGAACGACGTGATTGTTTCAATACTAAATTGGGAGAACACGTGGTAAGACATTTTAGGTATCCAAAAGAAGCGCTAAATAATAATATTCAAGGAAGAGTATTAGTACAGTTTGTAATTGACCAAGAAGGCAGAGTAGAAAAAATTACAACAAGAGGTCCGCATCCACTTTTAGAGGAAGAAGCTTTTAGAATAATTAGTCGTTTACCAAAAATGAAACCTGGAATGCAAAAAGGGAAACCCGTAAAAGTAAAATACGCAATACCAATTACATTTAAAATATAACATGCTCACCATAATCGCAGCCGCATCCGAAAACAACGCTTTAGGAAAAGACAATCAATTGGTTTGGCATTTGCCAGATGATTTTAAGCGTTTTAAAAATTTAACTTCGGGTCATTATATTGTGATGGGAAGAAAGACATTTGAAAGTTTTCCAAAACCGTTACCTAATCGCACTCATATAATTATTACACGTCAAAATGACTATGAAGTACCTGAAGGTTGTTTGGTGGCTTCAAGTTTACAGCACGCAATTGAATTATGTCCGAAAAATGAAGAAGTTTTCATTATTGGCGGAGGTGAAATCTATAAGCAATCTATCGAAATCGCAGATAAAATCGATTTAACTCGTGTGCATACGAATATTGAAGCCGATACATTTTTTCCGGAAATCGATACAAATCATTGGAAATTAGTTTTTGAAGAATTTCATTCTAAAGACGAAAAACACGATTATGATTTTACTTTTTTAACTTACGTTAGAAAATAAATTTTCGTTTTTTGGAAACACAGATGACACAGATTTAAGAGATTTTCACGGATTTTTTTAAATTTCTTAAATCAGTGTTCCAAAAAATATCTCCAATTTGAATTTTGAAGTTGAAATTGAATTTTGCAATTGTATTTGATTTTTTATCAGTACTTTTGTGTTCAAAAAAATTGCAAAATGTCAAAAAATATTACGCCATATCAAGATTCTGAATTAGGCAAAAAAGAACAAGTTGCTCAAATGTTTGATACCATTTCTGAAAATTATGATGGTTTAAACCGAGTTATTTCTTTTGGAACTGATGCTAAGTGGAAGAAAAAAATCTTAAAAATGATTGCGGCAAAACAGCCAAAATCGATTTTAGACATTGCTACCGGAACAGGTGATTTAGCTATTTTATTTGCCAATACTTCGGCGACCGAAATCATTGGTTTGGATATTTCGCAAGGCATGCTTGACATTGGGAAAAAGAAAATTGCAGCTCAAAACTTAGATTCGAGAATTCAAATGGTGTTAGGAGATGGTGAGAATATTCCGTATCCTGACAATTATTTTGATGCCATTACTGTAGCATATGGTGTTCGTAATTTTGAAAATTTAGAACAAGGTTTAACCGATATTTTAAGAACCTTAAAACCAGGCGGACAATTAATTATTTTAGAAACTTCGGTTCCTACACAATTTCCTTTTAAACAAGGGTATTATGTATACACGAATTTCATTATGCCAACTATCGGAAAATTATTTTCAAAAGATAAAAAAGCATACCAATATTTGTCTACCT
>JAVFAE010000220.1:0-2840 GCA_034002605.1 Weeksellaceae bacterium
TTGTTTTTTTATTAAATTTACCAAAAGCCACAGCTTTTGCTTCGTTCGGTTCTGAATTGAACTTTTGCTCAATTCAAGCCCGCACTTCGCCAAGCCGCGGCTCGTTAGCAGCCATTTTAAAGACGACTGCGTTCCTGATTAGCGACAAACTCTAATTCTCGCCTTTCTTTCTTTGATAAATCAACTTTCAACATTATATCTCTAAGGTTTGATTGTGTTTTCCAAATTGATTGTTCCTTTTCTTCAAAAGATTTAAGGTTCTGCCAAATGTTCCAATCAACACCGTTTTCTTCTATTATCGGCTCACCTTTTTCAAAGTGTTTAATTAGATTATCTAACAAAGCATAAGCCCTGTGCTCAAACATAGTTTTGTCGTGTTCACCAAAATAATTCCTTATTAACCTTAAATCTTTCAAAGTAACATCTTGCGGTAAAAAACGGCTGCTAACAGCAGTTTGGCAAGATGCGGGTTTTTGTACTTCGTTTGACATATTATTGTTTGTTTAAAAGTTAAGTAATTCTAATCGGCTGTGGTTCTAAGTTCCGCACCTCGCCAAGCTGCGGAACGTTGTGCGTCATTTTCAGAAAATGTCGGTTAATATTAAATTTTGTGGTGTTTAATGAAAAAATGGTATTTAATAATTATTGGAATAATAGCAATTGCTGCAACAGCCGGGATTATTAAAATCCTTTCTTATACTTCCGAACTTGAAAAATCTTTGAGCTCAGAACATTCACTAAACGAAAAGAATTTAATTATTTTAAAAGAATCATCTTCACCAAATAATATGTATAAATATTATGAATATCAATTTGACAATGGAGGATTAGGATATTCAAGGCTCTTTTGGTCAGTTATAAAAAATGACAACAAAGAACATAATCTTGAAAACGGAATTTTGCCTAATGGATATAAAGTAATTGGTTGGACAGAAAATAACGAACTAATTTTAGAGAAATGGGAACCGTATTATGATTCACAACCAAAGTATATTCTTGAAAATAAATCAAAGCATAAAGGAATAAAAATAAACATTGTAGAATAAAAACGAACGCACAACATCGGTTTGGCAAAATGCGGGGTTAAGTGCTAAATTGAACATCTCGCCTATTTATCCGCAAAAGCTGTTTTGCTTTTGTTTTTTTATTAAATTTACCAAAAGCCACAGCTTTTGCTTCGTTCGGTTCTGAATTGAACTTTCGCTCAATTCAAGCCCGCACTTCGCCAAGCCGCGGCCCGTTAGGTGTAATTTTAAACACATATGAAAATAGACGAAAACCTTAAGAAACCACTAGACTTATTCTTTCAAAATTTTGAAAAAGTATCAGATGAAGACCTGAAAACTTTTTCGTCGAGAACAATTGTTCCTTGGAATTCAAAACCACCAAAATATATAATTAGTTTATTGTTCAAAAATCTGGGTTTTGAAAAGATACTTGTTGATTTTGAAAAAATAAATTGGATTATATATTTTAAATTTAAAGGAAAAGTATTTGAAATCCATGACTACAAATTCAACACATGGTCTTTAGCAGTAAATAACAATGATTTAGAATCGGACAAAAAACTAACAGAAGAATTAGTTGAAGAAATAATAAAAATCCTTAATAAGGGTTCAAAATATCTTGATAAAAAACTTTCTTCAATGTTAAAAGAAAAACTTAAAACGGAAGACTTCTTTTTCAACAATGCATTTAAAAAATTATATCCAATATATAGTTTCTATCTACAAAAATTAGATGAATTAAAAGAAGAATGGAGAAAGGCAGAAACTGAAGTAATTGAAGAAGAAATAGAATCAGGATTTGGTAAGGTAACTACAAAAAGGTTTATGGATCATAAGAGGATAAAAGAAGTAGAGTCATCTTATTATTTTTTTCCTTTAATCAGTATTTATTATTCTATTTTAGAATTTTTACTAGATATTTTTAAATGCTTAGACGAACCGGGTATTGATTATGTGGAATTTCGAAGCCTGTCTTGGAAAGACAGATTTAAATCTGTTTTTGATTTAGAAGACGCTGAATTAAAAAAAATATATGATGTGATTGTTGAAATAAAAGATTCTTATAGAAATCCTTTAACTCACGGTTTAAATAATGAAGTAAATCTTTTAGTTCCAATTGAAGGTGAAGGAATTGTTCCAATTTCGTATGAATTTTTAAATGACAAACCACATTTTACAAGTAAAATAATTTCAATAGAAAAGTCAACTGAATATTTGTCAACACTAGAGAATTTTTTCAATTACTTGAGTAAAACTCAACCATATTGTTTCTATTGGCTTTATTTACAATATGATTTTAATATTCCAAAATCAATCTCTGACGTTAAAAATCTTAAAAATCACATGACATCAATTGAAGAATTTAATGATTATTTAGACAGAATGGACGAATATTATGAGCGAAAAATGAATGGAGAAATATAATAAAAACTACACCTAACAAGGGTTTGGCGCAATGGCGGGTTAAGTCATTAATTAAAGTTTCAGCTTTCTATTCCGCAAAAAGCCAATTATATTGACTTTTTTCATAAATTTATTCAATTAATTGGCTTTTGCTTACAGTGTCGCTAAATTGAAACTTTTCGCTTCAATTTCCGCCACTGACGCCAAGCCCCGAAACGTTAACTGCAAGCCGAGGTAAAACGCAAGAGTGAACATTTAAGCAAGAAATCTTTTTTATTTTTTTTGCCAACGCACTTTAAACGATTTTATCCAACGCACAAATGGCACATTTGGTTTTGCCAACACGCGGAGCCAACGCTTCAAAAACCAAAAGAGCCATTTTTTAGCCAACGCTCAGAGAAGATGATTGATTGAAATTGAATAAAATAA
>JAVFAE010000221.1:0-2834 GCA_034002605.1 Weeksellaceae bacterium
GATTAAAATACTTGGCAACATTTCTTTCTTCTCATTTTGTTTTATTTGAATCGCTCATTTTTTTGTATACAGGTGGAATTGAATTTTCTTGGTTAATTATTCTACCCCTCACCACGAATGATTTCTGGTGCGGGTAAATCATTCGTGGTGAGGGGTAGAATTTTCTTGGTTAATTATTCTACCCCTCACCACGAATGATTTACCCGCACCAGAAATCAGATCAGCGATGGTCCAATAATTATTTCCAGAAGTTGGTGCTAGCTCCGAACTAGTAAAAACAAAGTTTTCCGGATAAGCGAGTTCTAATTTGACGGACTTGATTGTCGACCCTGAATTATTTTTCAAGATGATTTGATAATCAAAATCTTGCCCAGCTACTACTTTCTCGGGAGCATTGATCATTATTTCAACTTCATTTTTTTGTGATGGTGAAAAAACCAATAAAGTCGCCCAAACCGCTAAGCCGATAAAAGATAAACCGACTAGCCAACGAAAAATCATTACCACTGCTTGGCGGCGAGCTCTTTTTTCTAGTTTTTGAACATCGACCAACTTTCCATTTTCATCACGATAAATTTCTGATAAGCGGCCGTTAATATCTTCACCTCGCTCTTGATTTTTTATTTGACGATTAAAACTGCGAATTTCTTCGTCAGTTGGTAAAGGCCTTTCGATAAAATGCGGTTCGACAATCTTTTTTGACATATGATTAATGATTAGATTTTAATATTGCGCCAAAACTTTGGTCAGTATCCAACAAACCAATCTTCTGCCAACCAGAAACATCAATCTTTTTTTGTTCTGGATAAGTCCAAAGATTGGTGAATTTTTGATTATCTATCTTCAGAATACTGGAAAATTCAGAAGGTTTTGCGCCCGGCTGTTTTTGAATCAACAAAGAATAAGAGGTAAGTTTTTCCGTTTCACCAAAAATATAATAGAGCAATTTTTCACCCCAATCAACTAGCTGCTGATTGGCAAAGGTGATTTTTTGCGGCAGAAGATAAGTGAACTCGACAATATTTTCACCACCAGGATCAGTAATTAGCCAATTGGCAAAAACCGTCTTGCCGTTTTCGTTATAAACCATCGTCCCATTGGCTGTCTTTTGCGCCCGTCCTTCTCCTTCGCTGATAATTGGACGACTTTCCCAAGAGCTATCGGCTTTCTTGAATAAAGTTGAAGTTGGCGCTTTGAAACCCCTAGCAGAAATCAATTTGCTTCCCTCGGGAACATAAATTCTCAGCCAATCAACATTTTTCATGCCGAATAATTTTTCTCCTTTAACACCGTGATGCTGCCTAATAATTCTAACCGTGTTAGTAATTTTTCCATCAGCGGAAATATTAGTGCTTTGTTCAATTTTTTCGGTCATTTTGTAGTCGCTTTTTCCGCCGCTGATATTGGTGTGGACTACCATCAAGTAATCACCGGAGACTTTTTCTTGACGTCCAGCCCAATTATATTTTTCAACTTCGGCTTGTAGCTCTGGATCGCTAAAATTAAACATCAACTGTTTTTGAGATAAACTTTTTTCCAATAATTTTAATAACTTCACCAAATTTTCCCGATCAACTTTTTTTGGTAATTCGGTTAATATCTTGGCAGTCAAATCGCCAATAATTTTTTTTGGCTTCTTGTCTTTATTTCTTTCCAAGTCCTGTTTTATTTCTATAACTGTCTTTGTTATTTCTTCTCTTGATTCAACCGCTTTGAAATCATCAACAGACAAATAACCCTCTTTTACCAAATTATCTTTTTCGGCAATCTGCTGGGTTAGTTCATAAAAATTTTGAGAATCAATTACAACTCCATATTCTTTCATCAAATCAATCGGCCCAGTAATTTCCAATAAACCGGAGATAATATCGGGAGTGAAAGCAATCACGCCGTCAACTGTCGGACCACCACTTTTTTCATAGAACCAGCGAATATTCTCAGCCGACAAAGACCAGTCCGGAAACCAATTGGCATCCCAAAAAAACCAGCGTGGAGCAATCAAATGCAAGGCTTCGGGTGATTTGATAAAAGCAGTTAAGCTACCCTTGGTATCATAAGTTCCTCCACCGGGAATTTCTAAATTTTTTATTTTTCCGCCGCTAAAATCAATCAAAGCGTAACTGCCCATGAATCCACCACTACCCCTCATTTCGGTATTGTTTTGAAAAATTAACAAATATCTTTGATTGCGACTAACACCGAATAATTTTCCAAATTGATCAGCTTTCGAAATAACTTCTGCCAATATTTCATTGAGCATCAAAGCTTTTTGTTTCAAGTCTAAAAATTGTTGGCGATATTTTTCCGGCAAAGCTTGCGAGTCAATATCTTCCAAAATTATTGAAAGTTCTTTGGAATTTTCTAAAACAATTTTTCCCTCGATGGAAAAATTTTTCAGAGAATCTTGCGGTTTCTCTTGTGAAAATAGAGCATCAATTGCTCTGGTGAGATGTTCGCCCATTTTCGACGCCAGAATTCCAGCTTGTAAAAATTTCTTGCCGCTCGCCGCCAACTGCAATTCTTCATTTCCCGAAAGAGCCGCCAACTGCAACAATGATTCATCAATATTTTTTAAATCATTTTCTGCTTGCAAAAAATGATTAGCTGCCCCTGAAAAATCATTGGAAGCCAGTTTCAAATCTAACTGGGAAGCAGCAGAAGCTGCGGACATCAAATCATTAATCGCCAAATGAGAATTGGCAGTAATTCTTTCTTTCAAAGCTTGCGGATCAAAAACTTTGTAATAAGCCAGTAGCTTCAAGGGGATAAAATTAATCAAGAGCGCAAAAAATAAAGAAATAGCTCTTCCTTGAAAGGTATGCTTGAAGCGTTTT
>JAVFAE010000222.1:0-2820 GCA_034002605.1 Weeksellaceae bacterium
TGATCCAGATGACGCAGAAGCCGTTGCCAAAGCCAAAGAGGAACAAGAAAAAGTTCGAGCTTTGGGTGGTCTGCACGTTATCGGCACCGAGCGCCACGAATCACGCCGTATCGACAATCAATTGCGCGGACGTGCCGGACGCCAAGGCGATCCAGGCTCTTCTCAATTCTACATTTCCACTGAAGACGATTTGATGCGTATTTTTGGTGGCGACCGCATGAAAAATTTGATGAAGACTTTGAATATTCCGGCTGACATGCCAATTGAAAACAAAATGATTTCCAATTCCATTGAGAATGCTCAGAAAAAAGTGGAAGGAAACAATTTCGACATGCGCAAACATTTGGTTGAATATGATGATGTGATTAACAAGCATCGAGAAGCAATCTATCGCCGCCGCCGAGAAATTTTGGAAATTTCCGAACAAGAAGTAGTTGAAAGACAGAGAACTTTGTCCGATATTGTTTTGGAAATGGTGAGCGATGAAATCAAATTCGTGGTCAATTTTCATTGTGCTGGGGAAATCAAAGATTGGAATCTAAAAGAAGTGACTGAAACAGTCAAAACTATTTTCCCGCTATCTGCCGAACAAGAAAAAGCTATTAATATTTATTCAGAAAAATCCGGCCATGCCGACCTCAATCGCGAAGCCTTGATTGCTGAAATTTTTGCTTTTGCCAGTGAGGCTTATGAAAAATTAAAAAAAGTTTTTGCAACCGTTGGTGTTAAAGTTTCTGAAATGGAAAAAAGTATTTTGATTCGCTCCATTGATCAGCTTTGGGTTGAGCATTTGGAAACTATTGACTATCTTCGCCGAGGTATTGGTTTGCGCGGCTACGGCCAGCACGATCCTTTGGTGGAATACAAAAAAGAAGCCTATCAGATGTATCATGAATTAATTGGCTTGATTCAGAAGCAAGTAGTTTATTCAATCTACAAAACTGCTGATTTCATGAATCAAGATGCGATGAACGCTGCTCTTTCCACGATTGCCCAAGAAGAGAAAAAATCTTTAATTTTTTCTGGTGCGCAAAAAGAAATGAGCAAAGAAACCAATTCCGCCAAAGACTTAATCACCCAAAAAGTCAGAAATGATGAAGGTGAAAAAATCGGTCGAAATGATTTGTGCCCTTGCGGCAGCGGAAAGAAGTATAAAAAGTGTTGTGGGAAATAGAAGATTAGATAACAATTTTTTATCCTGATTCAATTTTAAAATTAATTGCCTAAAACCAAATGAAAATTGCCTATATCCATAACGACAAGAAAATTAATACGGGAGCTAACCACATAAATAGTTTAATCATTTCTAGTCTAAAGAAGCACAATATAGACGTAAAAAATTATTATCCAAGATTTTCTCTCACCAATACGCCGCTGCATTTTAGAGGATTTAATAATATTTTATTTTTCTATTCACTACTGGAAAAGAAAAATCAAATTTTAAAATGCGATATTATCCAGGGAACTACCTATACTCCCATTGCTTTTTTGCAATTTGCCAAGCCAGTCGTTTCTCATTTTGGCTCAACAACTATTGGTTTTTTGCGATCGGTTCCCAAAACAAAAAAATTGGAACCTTGTTGCTCAAGTATTATTTATGAAATGAGGAAAGAAAAAATAATTTCTTGCGCAGACATCCAAACCAGAAGGCCCCTAAACGATATTGCCACAATTGAATATTACTCTGCTGAAAAGGCAGATTTGGTTGTCGCTACTTCGGAAATAGTTAAAAATGATTTGATTAGCGATGGTGTTGATCCTCAAAAAATAAAAGTGATTTACAATGCCATAGAAAATTATTGGTTTGACCAAGAGTCGGGCGAGGTATCTTCGGAGCCAGTTTTAATTTTTTTGGGAAGAATCGGCGAAGATCCTTTCACTCTAAAACTAAAAGGTGTTGATCGTTTGGTTTGTTTGTATCGAAAATTTCCACAGATTCAAAAAGTTTCGATTGTAATGTCAAAAAACAAAAAATTAATTTCTTGGCTTGGAAACAAAATTCCTAATCATCAAGTTTTTCCCAACCTTATTAAAACAGAAATCCCTGGGAAGCTGGCAACTCTTTCTGGCGGAATATTCATAATTACTTCTCGATATGAAGGCTTTTCCCTTAGTTTGCTTGAAGGAATGTCGCAAGGCTTGATTCCGATTAGCTTCCCAGTTGGCGTTGCTCCAGAAATTATTAAAAATGGAGAAAATGGCTACCTGGTGAATTCTTTGGAGGAAGCGGAGGAGATAATAAAAAAATTAATCAATGATTATCAATTGCGCTGTCGACTTTCAAGAAACGCCAAAGAGCTAACAAAAAATTTCAAATCGGAAATAATGGCTGAAAAAATGGTTAAATTGTATAAAGAAATTTTAGAAAAGAAATTGAAATAAAATAAATAAAGGATGAACGCTTAATGCTTCATCCTTTTTTGTTTATTGACAATTTACAGAGAATTTATCATCGCTTTGTTATAATTTTTATTATTAATTAATAATAAAAATTATGAAAAAAGACGAAAAGCAAATTAGTTTGTTTCAGGGCAATAAGATTAGAAAGATGTGGGATGAGGAAAAAGAAAAATGGTATTTTTCGGTTGTAGATGTGGTAGCGGCGCTTATTAATCAGTTGGAGCATAAAAAAGCTAAAAGTTACTGGTCAACTTTGAAAAATCGTTTAAATAGTGAAGGAAGTGAGGTGGTCACAAATTGTGACCACCTGAGAATGAAGGCTATGGACGGGAAGTATTATATGACAGATGTTGCCGACACTGAAACTATTTTTCGTTTGATTCAATCAATTCCTTCGCCAAATGCTGAACCATTCAAACT
>JAVFAE010000223.1:0-2807 GCA_034002605.1 Weeksellaceae bacterium
TAGTTTATTCCATAGAAACTTCCGGACTTTATTATCAAAATTATTATTTGTTGGATTTCATGGAAACCAAAGAAAAAGAAAAAAGAATTGAAAACATTCTTAGAAAATTACCCGGTGCTTCTCTTCAAAATTATAGTTTTGAGAATGACAGAAAAAATGCGATTTTCACAACTAATTTAAAGGTAGAATCCAAGTATTATGCAAAAAAAATTGATAAAAATTTGATTTTTAATCCGGTTTCATTTGAAGGATTGGGCAGTTGGTTAAAAAAAGATGATAATCGAAAATATCCGTTTGAAATTCGTTTTGGATATTCAGAAGAAACAGAATTTGACTTGGATTTGCCACCCGGATTTCAGTTGAATGAAACCTTTACACCTTTGTTTTATAAGAGTGAATTTGGAAATTATTCGCTGAATATTCAACAAGAAACTCCGAATCGGTTAAAAATTAAACGAACTTTAATTGTCAACGACGGAAGTTATTCCAAAGAAAAATTCAATGATTATGTGGAATTTCAACATAAAATTTCATCTATGGACAATGTGAAGTTATTAATTGAAGCAAAAGAGTAAGAAATTGTTTAAAATTTACCGACAATAAATTTTCTTACTTTTACATCTTAGAAAAGAAAATATGAATCGGTTTACACTTCTGAAAAGTCGAAATTTGAGCAAATGGATTGGATTTGTCTTTGCTTTTGCCATTTTTGGTGTGACGATTTGGTTTACAACTCAATTTGTTAACCAGTTGAAATCAGAAGAAAAAATGAAGATTGAAAACTACGCAGAAGCCGTTCAGATTTTAGGTTCGGATGAAGATCTCAATTCTCAGATTCAAAATTATTTAACAGGAATTATAAGTGCCAATAAGACTATGCCGGTTGTTTTGTTGGATGAATCGGGAGAAATCATGAACATGAGTAATATTCCTGAGGATATTCAAAATAAACCTCATAAATTAAATAAAATCGTACAAAAAATGAAAGATTTGCACGATCCTATTGAGGTAGATTTGGGTGTATTCGGAAAGCAATATGTGTATTATGAAAACTCTCAATTATTAAAGCGTTTGCAATATTATCCCATTATTTTAATTTTGATTATCATTCTTTTTGTGTATTTCAGTTATTGGTATTTCAGAACGCTAAAAAACACCGAACAGAGTTTTTTGTGGGCAGGAATGGCAAAAGAAACAGCTCATCAAATCGGGACACCTTTGTCGTCTCTTTTGGGTTGGATAGAAATTTTGAAAATGGAAAAAGTCGATCAAGAACCTGTTTTAGAAATGGAAAAAGATATCCAACGTTTGAATCAAATCACCGAACGTTTTTCTAAAATCGGTTCAATTCCTGAATTGCGACCTTCTAATGTAGTGGAAATCACAGAAAATACCGTACATTATTTACGAAATCGGATTTCTAAAAAAGTGGACATTCAGTTCGTGTGTGAAAAAGGAGAAATCCGAATTCCACTGAACACTGCACTGTACAGTTGGGTTTTGGAAAATTTGATTAAAAATGCTGTTGATGCCATGCAAAATATAGGTGCAATCAATGTTTACATCAACGATGGAGAAAATAAAGTCAGTATTTCGGTGGTTGATACCGGGCCGGGAATTCCAAAAAAAATGCACAAACAGATTTTTGATCCGGGTTATACCACCAAACAAAGAGGTTGGGGATTGGGATTGTCTTTAGCGAAACGAATTATTGAAAATTACCACAAAGGACATATTTTTGTAGCTAAATCCGACCGGAATTCAGGGACGGAAATCCGAATTATTTTACGAAAAGCTTAAAGTTTATAGTTTATTTTTAAACAAGCTTTTAATCTATACGGAATAAATTTGAAATAATTCCGTCGGAGAGAAACAAAGCTTTTTTTGTAATTTTCAGAGTATTATTGGTTAAACTCATTGAATTTTGTTGAATATAAGGCTGAATTTCTTTATGCAAATCATCTAAAAACTCTTTTGGAAAGTGAGTGGAAATTTCGTTCAAATCCAAACCTTCCATTCTACGCAAACGAATCATTAAAAGCTCATTAAATTGCTCTCTTATTGATAGTTCTTCAAATTCAGAAGGCAATTCGTTTTGCTCAATTTTTTTCAGATAAATTGAATTATTTGCTTTATTCCAACTTCGGTTTTTTCCGTCGTATGAATGGGCAGACGGCCCGATTCCGATATATTTTTTCCCATTCCAGTAATTGCTGTTGTGTCGGGATTGAAAACCGGGTTGAGAAAAATTAGAAATTTCATAATGCTGAAAACCGTTTTGAGTTAAAAGTTCAATCAATAAATTAAATTGAAATTCCTGTTTTCCCTCATCAATATCAGCTAATTTTTTAGTTTTAATTTGTTGATTTAAGAGTGTTTTAGGTTCAATAGTCAAAGCATAAGAAGAAATATGCGGAACATTTAATTTTAAAGCGGTTTCTATATTTTTTTTCCACATTTCATTGGTTGTTGTTTGTCCGCCGTAAATTAAATCAATTGTAATATTTGTAAAACCGGCATTTTGTACGTTTTTCACTGATTCAAAAGCTTCTTTTGCTGAATGAGCCCGATTCATCAAAACTAAATCTTCATCAAAAAAAGATTGAATTCCAATGCTGAACCGATTGATGACAGTGGATTTAAATTCTTTTATTTTTTTAGAATTCAAATCATCCGGATTGGCTTCTAACGTAATTTCGGGAGTAGTATGTAGGGAATAATTTTGGTAAATGACAGAAAATATTTTTTCTAAATCATTTAAATCCAATAAGGAAGGAGTTCCTCCTCCTAAATAAATACTTTCAATT
>JAVFAE010000224.1:0-2788 GCA_034002605.1 Weeksellaceae bacterium
AAAGATCATTTTGGAAATGAGATTCTAGATGATAAAGGAAATAAGATTCCTGTTGACTTTGTAAGTACAGGAAATAATCACCATGTTGCAGTTTATCGTTCGCCTGTTTTGAATAAGAACGGAGAATTAGTTTTAGAAGAAAATGGAACACCTAAATATGAGTTGCAAGAAAATGTAGTTTCATTTTTTGAAGCAGTTGAACGAGTAAACCAAGGTTTACCTATTATTGATAAAGCATATAACCAACATTTAGGTTGGGAATTTCTATTTACCATGAAACAAAATGAAATGTTTGTTTTTCCAAATGAAGAAACTGGATTTAAGCCAACTGAAATAGATTTATTAGACCCTAGAAACAAAAAAGAAATTAGCCCGAATTTGTTTAGAGTACAGACATTATCTATAGTTAAATATGGGAATAACACAATTCGTGATTTTAAATTTAGACATCATTTAGAATCTACACTTACTGATATTAAAGAATTGCAAGGGATTACTTTCCAACAAATAAAAAGTCTTTCTCCCTTACAAAATATTATAAAAGTCCGTATCAACCATTTAGGTGATATTGTAGGAGTGGGGGAATATTAATTAAATTTGTTTTTACTATAATTTAGAATATTGAAAGAGTTATACTGGCTCTCATTATCAAATAACAAAATTGAACTGAAATATCGGTTAACCATAGAAAAGCTATGCTAAAAAGAACTCTATATATTGGTAATCCGGCTTATTTGAAGTTGAAAGACAATCAATTACAAATCATTGATCCGGAAACTAAAGAAGTTAAAGGTAGTGCTTCGGTGGAGGATTTGGGTTTTTTGGTTTTGGACAATTATCAGATTACTTTAAGTCATCAGTTGATAGTCGCTTTGCAAGGAAATAATGTTGCTATTATCAGTTGCGATGCCCAACATTTACCTTTTGGATTGATGCTGCCAATGAACGGTCACGTGGAACATTCGGAAAGACTGAAAGTTCAAATGAATGTTTCCGAACCGCTCAGAAAACAATTGTGGAAACAAACCGTAGAAGCCAAAATCAGTCAACAAATGTTATTGCTTAAAAAATTAGGAAAACCATACGAGCCGATGACTGACTATTTAAATTCCGTTAAATCCGGCGATAGTACAAATATGGAAGGGATAGCCGCACAATATTATTGGAAACAATTGTTTGATGAATTTGTTCGAGAAAGGGAAGGAGAAGCACCCAATAATTTTCTGAATTATGGATATTCAGTTGTGCGAAGTGTAGTAGCACGGGCTTTGGTCAGTTCAGGATTAAACCCTACTATAGGAATTTTTCATCGAAATAAATACAATCCATATTGTCTGGCAGACGATATTATGGAACCTTACCGACCTTATGTAGATGAATTAGTTTATCAGTTGTATTTTCTACCTTCACGTCCGGAAGAGTTAACAAGAGAAATTAAAGCAGAATTGCTTAAAGTGATGAGTTGTGATGTGGTAATGATGCAGAAATTGCGGCCATTGATGGTGGCAGTAAGTAGCACTACCTCTTCGCTTTACAAATGTTTTACAGGAGAATGGAGAGTGATTCGTTATCCGATGATGACCTAAATCATCAAAAAATGACCAGTCAAAACCGCTTAAATGCTTACCGAATCATGTGGGTTTTAGTATTTTTTGATTTACCGACCGAAACCAAATCACAAAGAGCTGCTGCTTCAAAATTCAGAAAAAGACTATTGGATGATGGGTTTTCGATGTTTCAGTTTTCAATTTACTTACGGCATTGCCCGAGTCGGGAAAATGCAGAAGTTCATATCAAACGAACAAAATCCCATTTACCTAAATTGGGAAAAGTAGGCATATTGTCCATAACTGATAAGCAATTTGGACAAATGGAGATATTTTTTGCACAAAAAACAACTGATGTTCCGGCGCCACCTCAACAATTAGAATTATTTTGATGAATGATATAGAATTCAAAAAAAGCGAATAAAAAAACAGCCTGTTATTATTTCAGACTGTTTTTTCATTTCTATTGACTTATTCCAAAGCCTTGTGAACAAAGGGATTCCAATGAGGTTGGAATAAATCCCGATAAAAATACAAATTTTAAACATCAATTCACAACATAGAGATAAGCATACGATTATTTATTTATGTTGGAATAAATCCCGATAAAAATACAAATTTTAAACATCAATTCACAACTGCGATTAATGACACTTTTGAGGTAGAAGGGTTGGAATAAATCCCGATAAAAATACAAATTTTAAACATCAATTCACAACTGTTATTGATGAGCCAACTTCTGGCGGTGGGTTGGAATAAATCCCGATAAAAATACAAATTTTAAACATCAATTCACAACTCCGTAGATGCGTTGGTTTCTTATGGCAAAGTTGGAATAAATCCCGATAAAAATACAAATTTTAAACATCAATTCACAACTCTCGTTGAGTTGTGCAAAGCAAAAATATTGTTGGAATAAATCCCGATAAAAATACAAATTTTAAACATCAATTCACAACCCCGTGATGCGCACCCATTTTTATCCTTTTGTTGGAATAAATCCCGATAAAAATACAAATTTTAAACATCAATTCACAACTCAATTAGATCGGTCTGTAGAATTGCCTGAGTTGGAATAAATCCCGATAAAAATACAAATTTTAAACATCAATTCACAACTATCCGGAAACAATACGATAGTGTCCGGATGTTGGAATAAATCCCGATAAAAATACAAATTTTAATCATCAATTCACAACCATGGTGACAGGAAGAAGCAATCCGATAGGGTTGGCATAAAT
>JAVFAE010000225.1:0-2775 GCA_034002605.1 Weeksellaceae bacterium
TATTACGAAGCTGATATTAATTATAATTGCGGACGAAGGGGCAGCGAACGCTTAGTTTATTCTGATGACGGTTTAATTTTCATTACAAAAGACCATTATAAAACCTTTCAAAAACAATAAAATGAGAAAAAATGAGCTTTTTGATTTTAGTCAAATTCAAAATCCGGAAGAATTTTATCGGAAATTTAAAGAAAAATTGGCTTTACCTGATTTTTTCGGAGCTAATTTAGATGCTTTATACGATGCTTTGACCGGGTTTTTAGAAATGCCTTTGTCCATCGAATTTGTCAATATGAATTTATTGCAATTGGATGAATTTGAAGAAATTATTGAAGTAATGGAAAGTGTCCAAGAAGAACTTTCTGATTTTGAATTTTCTTATTTTTTGGAAATTTACGATGATGAAAACAGTGATTATGATTGGGACAACGAGATTGAATGAAAAATTATTACCCAATCTTTTTACTTTTTATCCTTTATATTCAAAAAATTCTTCTACTCCAGATTTGTCGTGAATAATAAACTAACTATTTTTTTTGTAACCTTTCCATTATTCGATTACTCTAATAGACAGTAACAACTTAAAAAAACAAAAAAAATGGAAAATAAAATTAAAAGTCAAGCATTGACACAGACATTCAACTTATTAAAATACACATTTGGAATCGTGCCAATCGTTGCAGGTGCAGATAAATTCACAAATTTACTTACAAACTGGGAACAGTATATTAACCCATCTATGGCAGATCTTTTACCGTTTTCTACTTCGGTTTTTATGATGATTGTAGGTGTAATTGAAATTGTAGCCGGTATTATTGTGTTGAAAAAAGCCGAAATTGGCGGTTATATTGTATCGGCTTGGTTGACCCTTATTGCACTCACCTTGCTTATTGGTTTTAATTATGTGGACGTAGCTGTTCGCGATCTTGTAATGGCGATTGCAGCTCTTTCTATGGCAAGAATTTCTAAAATTATAAACGACTGATAATGAAACAATTTGAACGATTAACTGAAGTTGAAATTATTCATCGAATTTTAACTGGAGAAAAACCGCTTTACGAAATTATCGTAAGGCGGTTCAATCCTTATCTGTATAAAATCGGCAGATCATACAACTACAATCACGAGGACACACAGGATTTAATGCAAGACACTTATATTGATGCTTTCAAAAATTTGGCTCAATTTAAAGAACGTTCAAACTTTAAAACCTGGATAATCAGGATGATGCTTAATAATTGTTATCATAAAAAACAAAAGTTCAGTTATAAGAATGAATTTGCAAATGAAATTATTAATGAAAATATAACGCCAATGTTCAGCAGCTCAAACAACAATACACAAAAGGATATTCATAACCGGGAACTGGGGCATATTATAGAAAAGTCGCTTTCTCAATTACCCGAAGCTTACAGAATGGTATTCTCATTACGGGAAATAACCGGTTTGAACGTATCAGAAACTTCTTCCCTACTCGGCATCAGCGAAGCCAACGTGAAAGTACGATTGAACAGAGCTAAATCAATGTTGAGAAACGAAATAGAAAAATCCTATTCAGCCGAAGAATTATTTGAATTTAATTTACGCTATTGCAATCCTTTTACAGAAAAAATTATGACTTTAATCAATGAACTTTAAAGTGTTTTTTAGATTTTTATTTTCTCTAATAAAACAACATTTTCAACATGATGGGTTTGCGGAAACATATCAACCGGTTGAATTTTTTTAAGCGTATAATGTTCTTTCATTAATTCCAAATCTCTTGCTTGTGTTGCTGAATTACAACTTACATAGACCAATTTCTCTGGGTGAATCTTCAAAATAGTTTCTACAACATTTTTGTGCATTCCATCGCGAGGTGGATCGGTAATAATCACATCAGGAGTTCCGTTTTGTGTAATGAATTCATCCGTGAAAATATCCTTCATATCACCGCAGTAAAAAGTACAATTTTCAATTCCATTTCTTTTTGCATTTTCTTTTGCCGCATCAATAGCTTCTTGAACAGCCTCAACTCCAATTACTTTTTTTGCTTTTTTAGAAACAAATTGTGCAATCGTACCCGTTCCGGTGTACAAATCATAAACGATTTCCTCACCTTTCAATCCGGCAAAATCACGAGTAACTTTATACAATTCATAAGCCTGTTCAGGATTCGTTTGATAAAAACTTTTTGGACCGATTTTAAATTGTAAATCCTCCATTTCTTCCATCAAAAAACTTTGTCCGGAATAACATTCAATTTCCAAATCATAAATAGAATCGTTTCCTTTTGAGTTGATGGCGTACAACAAAGATATAATCTGAGGAAACTTGGTTTTTAAATTCTCTAAAAATGCTTCTCTTTTCTCTTTTTCTTCTCTAAAAAATTGAATTAAAACCATAAATTCTCCTTTTTGATTAGAACGAAGCATCATAGTTCTTAAAAAACCGGTTTGATTTTTCAAATCATAAAAATCATACCCTTTTTCATTAGCAAAACGTTTGGCTTCCAATAAAATCGAATTTGAAGGCTCTCCTTGCAAATGACATTCTTTAATATCCAACACTTTACTCCATTGTCCCGGAATATGAAATCCTAAAGCATTTCGGTTATAAATTTCATCCGTATTCTGGATTTCATCCAAAGTCAACCAACGGGAATTGGAAAAAGTGAATTCTAATTTATTACGATAATAATAGTATTTTTCAGAACCCAAAATCGGACTAACTTCAAGGTTTTCAAATTTCCCAATACGTTTCAAATTATTTTCTACCTCATCTTGTTTGAATTTT
>JAVFAE010000226.1:0-2761 GCA_034002605.1 Weeksellaceae bacterium
ACTTATTGAATATTTTAAATCAATTGGAAGCCACCGAAAAAGAAAAAGAATATTTTGTTCATTATTTCAAAGATAAAACCGTTTCGCATCATGCAGTAATTAATGAATTTTGCAATTTACGAGGTGTGAGCAGTGTGGAAGAGTTGAAGAAGAATTAAAGCACTTTAATTTGTAATAAGGATGGCTTTTACGACTATTTAAGGAATGGATTTAGAAAATTATAAACAAAAAGCCAAAACACAGCAAGCAGAACACAAAAAATTCTTGGCTAAAATTAAACAAAAACCACCTAAGGATTTTGACCGGAAAATGCAGGAAATTCATGAAGAAGTTTTTCAGCGAATTGATTGTCTTTCTTGTGCCAATTGTTGTAAAACAACCGGGCCGCTTTTTACTCAAAAAGATATCGAACGCCTTTCTGCTCTTTTTAAAATAAAACCTTCTCAATTCATCGAGAAATACCTTCGGATAGATGAAGATAATGATTATGTGCTGCAATCCGTTCCTTGCCCGTTTTTAGGGAGTGATAATTATTGTTCAATTTATGAAAACCGGCCAAAAGCTTGTCGGGAATATCCGCATACCGACCGAAAAAAATTCTACCAAATCAATCATTTAACCTTAAAAAACACTTTAATTTGTCCGGCAGCTTATGAAGTAGTGGAAGAAATGCGAAAGAAATTCTAAGAGAATTTTATTCAATTCTAAAAGGCTGATGGAAGAATTTGTAATTTTGCTCAATGTCAGAAAATAAAAAATTTAAATCGGGTTTTGTAAATATCATCGGGAATCCTAATGTAGGGAAATCAACATTATTGAACGTTTTGATGGATGAAAAATTAGTGATTGCTACGCATAAAGCACAAACCACACGCCATCGGATTAAAGGGATTTTGACTACGGATGATTACCAGATTGTTTTTTCTGATACGCCCGGAATCTTAGAACCGGCTTATGAGCTTCAATCTAAAATGATGGAATATGTAAAAGAAGCTTTAATCGATGCCGATTTAATACTTTATATGGTAGAATTGGGCGAGAAAGAACCTAAAAATAAAGAGGTTTTCGAGAAAATTCAAAAGTTAAATATTCCCATTTTAGTTTTAATTAATAAAATCGATCAAGGCAATCAAGAACGTTTAGAAAAAGCAGTGGAACACTGGCATGAACTATTGCCTTCAGCTGAGATTTTACCGATTTCGGCTTTAGAAAAAGCAAATATTGAGTTTTTAAAAGCAAAAATCATTCAGCTTTTACCTGAAGGGCCTTTGTATTTTCCTGCTGACCAATTGACCGATAAAACGGAGCGTTTTATTGTAAATGAGGTAGTTCGAGAAAAAATATTGCTGAATTATAAAAAAGAAATTCCTTATGCTGTTGAGGTTGTTACACAATTATTTAAAGAAGGTTTAGAATTGATTCAAATCGAAACCGATATTTATGTAGAACGCGACACCCAAAAAGGAATTTTAATCGGACATAAAGGGGAATCATTGTCCAAAGTAGGAAAAGAAGCACGAGAAGATTTGGAAAAGTTTTTTGACAAAAAAATCTTCCTGAAGCTATTTGTTAAAGTCAAAAAAGACTGGCGGAAAAAAGATGGCGATTTAAAACGATTTGAGTATTAGGTTTGTTTTTCAAAATAAAGAATACTATGAAACCGGATTGGGATAAACTGTAATTAGCTGAATCTATATTTTTATTCCAATTTAATTTCTATTATAGAAACTATAGTAATAGAGCCTATAAAGCCTTCTCCAGTATAGTTTCCAACAAAATCACTTCATAAATCTATAGAAATTATAAAAATCCAAAACAAATTCCCGAATTTTGGGCACATAAATTATTGGTCATGCCACTTTTATTAATCGATAACAACGATTCTTTTACGTATAATATCGTCAATATTTTGTACGAAATTAATTGTGCTTACCAAGTCATTAACTATGATGAGTTGAAAATCAAGGATTTGGTTAATTTCTCTCATATTGTTATTTCTCCCGGACCGATGAAACCGGAAGATTTTCCACTTTTGAATCAGGTGATTGAACATAGTTTGTTTGATAAAAAACCTTTATTAGGAATTTGTTTGGGGCATCAGGCAATTTGCACTCACTTTGGCGGAACCTTATATCGTCTTGAAAATGTAGTTCACGGTCAGAAAAAGCAAATTAAAATTATCCAAAATTCAATCATTTTCAATGGACTTCCACAAACAATAGAAGTGGGTTTGTATCATTCGTGGGCAGTTTCTCCTGATGATTTCCCTGATGAATTAGAAATTACGGCACAATCCGAAAATTGCATTATGGCAGTGCAGCATAAAATTCATCCAATATACGGCATACAGTTTCATCCGGAGTCTTTTCTCACTCCATTTGGTAAAGAAATTCTAATTAATTTTACAGAATTAAGATGATGAATATTTCAAGATTTTCAAAACAAATTTCAGAATTTACAACTCAAAAAATTCCATATTTCTTTTTGATAGATTTTGAAATGAAAAGACCGGTTATTTGTCGATTGGAAGAGGCTGAGAAAAATGGAATTCTGTATAACATCAACGGAAAAACAAATGCAAAAGAAAAAATTCAAATTCCGAAAGTCGAGTTGAGTTATACCCCAATTGCTCCAAAAATTTATACTGAAAAAATTAATGCATTTATTGAAGAATTGAAAAAGGGCAATACGTTTCTCTTAAATCTCACTTTTCCAACGCCGATAATATGTAATTTAATTTTGAAAGAGATTTTTTATGCAA
>JAVFAE010000227.1:0-2743 GCA_034002605.1 Weeksellaceae bacterium
GTGCTGAGAAGCAATTCTTATTTCACCTCCACCAAGTAAAGCAGATGCTTTTTTTTCGTTTAATATTTGAATATTGTCTTTCATTTTCGTTTAAATTTTTAGAAACTTTAGAAGTTTAATTATTCGGTAATTTCACAATTTTTAATTCTTCCAAATAATGTTTTAGTGCTATTTTGGCTGCTATTTTTGCTTCTTTTTGGGTTTGTTCTCTAATTGCATCCGGGTTATAGAAATTTTTCACAAAATTGGTGTCGAAATTTCCTGAAGTAAAAGCTTCGTGCTCAAAAACATATTTTCCAAATGGTAAAGTCGTACTGATTCCTTTTATTTTGTATTTAGCAATGGCTTTTAACATAATGTAAATCGCTTCTTCTCTTGATTTTCCATACGTAATTAATTTAGCCAACATAGGGTCATAATAAATCGGAACGTCCATTCCTTCATCAATTCCATTGTCCACTCGGATTCCATCACCTTTTGGTGTTTGATAAACTTCTAAATTTCCGACACTCGGTAAAAAATTATCCAAAGGATCTTCTGCATAAACCCGTAATTCCATTGCATGTCCTTTGATTTGTAAATCATCTTGGACAAAAGGTAATTTTTCTCCTCTTGCCACCCGAATTTGTAATTCTACCAAATCCAAGCCGGTAATCATTTCTGTAACCGGATGTTCTACTTGTAACCGGGTATTCATTTCTAAAAAATAGAAATTTTTATCGGCATCTAATAAAAATTCAACCGTTCCGGCTCCTACGTAATCACAAGCTTGTGCTACACGAACCGCTGCTTCACCCATTTCTTTTCGGATTTGAGGCGTTAGAACAGAAGAAGGTGCTTCTTCAATTACTTTTTGATGACGACGTTGAATGCTGCATTCTCTTTCAAATAAATAAACTGAATTCCCATGCATATCGGACATCACCTGAATTTCAATATGACGAGGTGAAGTAACAAACTTTTCAATGAAAACCGAACCGTCTCCAAATGCAGATTGAGCTTCGGAAATAGCACGTTGCATTTGTTCTTCAAAATCTTCCATTTTTTCGACAATTCGCATCCCTTTTCCACCACCACCTGCGGCAGCTTTAATTAAAATTGGGAAACCAATTTCCTGAGCTACTTTTTTAGCTATTTCCACATCGGAAATCGCTTCGACTAAACCGGGAACCATTGGGATGTTGTATTCTTTTACTGCTTCTATAGCTTCTAATTTATTTCCCATCATTCGGATGGCTTTAGAACGAGGGCCGATGAAAGTAATTCCGTTTTGTTCTGCTTTTTCAGCAAAATCAGCATTTTCAGAAAGAAATCCATATCCGGGATGAATGGCATCTGCATTTAAATCTTTACAAACCTGAATGATTTTGTCACCCAATAAATACGATTGATTGGAAGGTGCTTCTCCAATTAAAACTGCTTCATCGGCAAATTTAACATGAGGAGCTTCCCGATCGGCGGTCGAATAAACAGCTACGGTTTTAATTCCCATTTTTTTAGCTGTTTTCATCACCCGAAATGCTATTTCTCCACGATTTGCTATTACTATTTTTTTCATTTTTTTGTTTAAAGTTTAAAGTTGTTTTGGTGATTTTTAATTATTGGTGAATACTAATGTTATGTAAATTGTAAAGTTGTATAATGTATAGTATATAAAAAAATTCATTATCAATGTTTTTGGAATTTTATTTTGGACATTGTACAATTAATTCAACACTAATAATTTATTCAAATTCAATAAGTAATTGTCCTTTGTCCACTGCTTGTCCTTTTTTCACCACTATGGATTTAATGATTCCGGCACGTGGAGAAGTAAAACTATTTTCCATTTTCATAGCTTCCAAAATCAAAAGATTATCGCCTTCTTGTACTTCTTGTCCTACTTCTACATTAATTTCCAAAACTAATCCGGGCATTGGTGCTTTGATGGTATTTACTTGTTTGGAGGCTCCAACTTCAAATCCTAATTCTTTGATTAATTTATCAAGTTCAGTAGAAATTTCAACTTCGTAATCGGTATGATTGACTTGAATTATATAATTTCGATTGACAAAATCTTCTGAAATAATTTCGGTTTGATACGAAACATTGTCTTCTAAAACCTGATAATGTTTGTTAGTCAAATGGATAGCATCAAGATTTTCAATTTGTTCTTCATTTAAATCAAATTCTGCTTGTCCTTTGACATTTATTTTAAATGACTTCATAATTTTCCACATAAAATTTTGCTAAATTTAGGTGTTCTATTCTAATTGAACCAAATTTCAATTTAAAAACTCTCAAGAAGATTGATTTTCAAAAATTCAGACCACATAAAATTCATACCTTTGTTTTTCTCAATTTAAGACAAAAAATGACCCAATCTAAAGCTTTAGCCATTTTAAAATCCGGACGAAATGTATTTTTAACAGGTTCTGCCGGCACCGGAAAAACCTATGTTTTGAATCAATACATTCACTATTTAAAAGAACATAAAATTCCTGTTGCGATTACTGCTTCAACCGGAATTGCTGCTACGCACATGAACGGACAAACCATACATTCTTGGTCGGGAATTGGAATAAAAGAAGATATTTCGCTTCGGCATTTGAGTAATTTAAAACAGCGGAAATATTTTCGTGATAAAATGGAAAAAGTTAAGGTTTTAATCATTGATGAAATTTCCATGCTTCATCGGAATCAGTTGGACTTAGTCAATCGGGTTTTAAAATTTTTCAAAGAAAGGGAATGGGCCTTTGGTGGA
>JAVFAE010000228.1:0-2737 GCA_034002605.1 Weeksellaceae bacterium
TTTTATTTTGATTTTAGATTTAGGTTTCCCATAAAATGCGCTATCGGATCACTTAAAAAAAGTCATTTATGGTAATATTATTTTTGCAAATTTATACTAAAAGACGAGTATTAAGAGAAATAAAAGCAATTCTCATTTATTCATCATTAAATTTATCTTCTTTAACCACAACACCCTGATAATAATTTATAACCTTATATAGCTTTTAAAAACTAAAACTCATTCCAACTAATATATACGATTTATTTAAGCTTTGCAACGAAGTAGAATTGTAATAATCTGAAACATAAATTTCTTCAAAGAATTTATTATTGGTAAGATTTTTTCCGCTTAGAGTAAATTCCCAAATTTTATTAGGTGTTCTGTAACGAAGTAGCATATCTAAGAAGTAATATTCATTTGGGTTTTGAGTGCTGGGTTGAAAATAGTCAAAAGATACGGAGCCAAACCAATTTTTATCGGGTTTTACTAAGATTTTAAATGAATTAACAAGGCTTGTGTTATTAAATTTATTGGATGAATCATTGGAATGAGAGTTTGTTCTCCGAATTTTTAATTCATTTTGAAAATTTATCAGAAAATTAAAAGCCGTTTTTCCATAAAGATTTATCAGATTAAAATTTAATTTATTATCTCTTAAATCAGAATTGTTAACAATGTTTTTGTATTCTGAAACGGAATAGCTTCCCGATAATTTAAAAGTGGTTTGTAAGGGTGGAATGTATTTTTCAACATTCATATTAATACTATAATCTCGACTCCCTTCTGGAAGAAAAAAGTATTCCGAAAAAGTCAGATTTTCCGTAACATACGTACGAGTAAAGAAATTATTCTTTTGTTCAGAATAAGTTAAATTTACATTAAAAATAAACTGATTGTACATATCATTAATTTCATAACCTAAAACTGCCGAATGTGTTTTTTTGAATTTATCTACCGGTAAATTTCGTACCAACGAACGATTAGAGGTCAAAACATATCCCATAAAAAGATGGTTCACAGCGGGCGGATTTTCATCGTAGCTGTAATTGGCAAAAAATCGCATTACATCGTTGATTTTATAATTTAATCTCAATTCCGGAGCAATCACCCAACGTGAATTCTTTTCGCTCGAATTATGAAAAGAATTAACTCTTTCCCAAACATAATTTTTTAGCCGAATGGTAGGTTTTATGGATAAACTATTAATTCTAAAATTATAAAATCCCTCAAAATTAGTTTCCAACAAATTAAAATTTAATTGATTCAGGAAATCCCCCTGCATTGGGTTTTCATTTTGAAACAACTCAGAATCCAACCTATTTTGAGTATAACGAGCCATTGCTGAAATTTGGAATTTATTACTTTTTCTTGCTCCTAAAAGCACCGAATTTAATTCCCAATGATTTTTTGAAAGATGGCTGATTTGTCTATTGCTAAAAATTGAGCTGATTTCTTCGGTTAAAAAATCCAACCCGGGCGATAAAAAAAAGTCCTGTGGAATGTCATTTCGAGAAAACAAAGCTTTGATTTGAAAAACATTTTGGGAATTCAGTTTTTGAGTAAACACAATTTCATGTCTGGTAAAAAAACTTTCGGACTTTAATCTTGTAAACAACTCATTTTGATTATTTACAAGTAATTCAGAATCTGTAATAATGTTTTCGTTGCTCCATTTTGAATAAAATTCCAAAAGTGAAGTTTTGGAACTGTTCCAGATTAATTTCAAATTCCCATCGTATTGTTCAGGTCTTTTTCGTATTTTTTCTTCTTGTGCTATAGTGAGATTCACTCCATCTTCAAATGAATAATCAGAATAATCAGAACTCCAAAAGTCAAGTTCATCTTTGTAATAAGAAAAATTAATCCGTGCACTCAGTCGATTGGATATTTTATAAATATTATTGAAATTAGTAAACCAATTATCATTACTATTTGCACGACGATTGTCTATTCCGCTCAAGAAAATTCTTTCATTAATCAATTTCCCGGTTTTTAACCGACCATTTTTTGTGTCTTCTACAGACGGACGAAAAGAAAAATAATCAAAAGGAGAATAATTTTCTCCTATATTATTATAATTAACAGTAGAAAAGTTTTTCATAGTTCGGGTTACGGTTAAGGTATTTAAATCCATGAAATGCCTGTTTTCTATACCGTAATCAAAGACTGCATCTCCGGAAAAATCAATTAAATTCTTTTTCAGTTTTAAATTAAGAGCAACCTTCTCAGAGTCCTGAATGCCTCGTAACAAAGGATTTTCAGTATAATTTTCAATTGCCTGAACCTGATCTACTATATCCACATTCATATTTTTTGTTCCTATTGTATAATTGTAATCAAACAAATCATCTCCCTCTAAAAGAACCTTTTCAACGGGCTTTCCTTTGAATTTTATCCGTCCATCTTCTTCCACCTGAATTCCGGGTAATTTTTTAAGTAAATCTTCTACTTTTCGTTCCGAACCATCTAAAAATGCTGAAGCTTTATAACTAACAGTGTCTTCTTTGACTTGGATTTTGGGTGCAGTGCGAATGGTAACTTCTTCTAATTCAATCGTTGATTCTTGCATTACTACATCCAATTGGAATTCTGTACCAAGTTCTGAACGTTTAAACTGAAAAAACTGAGTTTCATAACCCAATTTGGAAAACTCTACGAGGATGTTTTGTATCTCAGTTTTTAAAATAATTGAATAAAATCCATCTTGTTTAGATAGGGTAAATTCAACAATTAAATCAGGAGTTTCTGCATTTTT
>JAVFAE010000229.1:0-2736 GCA_034002605.1 Weeksellaceae bacterium
TAAAATTAATGTGAATTTATTCATTGTGTTATTATTATAAGGATCAAACTGTAAATTCGGAAAGATTTCTCATATTATCGCAAAACAAGAAACGAAATTACTGAAATTAATATCTGGTAAAAGTATAAATATTTTTTAAAACACTCATAAACAATCCGTTAAATTAATGTGTTTTGGTGTTTAATCCTTTTGGCTTTGGGTTAATTTTGGTTAAAATTAGAATATGAACCTCTTCTCAAAACAGTATAATTTTTCGGTTATACCCAACCTTTGTCTATCGCTAATAAAACTAAATCTAACGTATTGTGAGTTCCTGTTTTAGACAATATATGCTTTCTATGAGTATCTACGGTATATTTGCTAATGTTCAAAATTTCAGCTATTTCGGGTGAAGTATAATTTTGAGAAAGTAATTTCATTATCTCTTTTTCCCGCAAAGTCAAATTTTCTTCTGCCTGAATGTATTTGCCTTTCGTTTTTACATCGAAATAAGAAGGTTCGCCATCTAATCCAATAAAAGATAAGCTGATTTTAGTGTTGGTTTTCAAATGTGAAATATCAGTGTAAACCACAAGATTCCTTATTATTTCCCCTTCAGGTGTGCTTTGAACGGTGATACTCTGTTGCATAAGACGAATATATTTGCCATCACTTTTCTTTAATCTGTAATCATAACGGCTTTTGTACTTCATTAACTTATCAGGAGGAAGACTCAATTTAAAATCCACAACCGTGTCTTCTATATCAGAAAAATATGGAAAATCATCAGGGTGAATGCAGTTGAGCCAAAAATTTAATTTAAATTCATCCGGAGAATATCCTAAAACTTTTTCAAGATTGGGGGACACATATTCTATATTTGAATCTATCGGATTAAAAATCATGAAAAAAGAATTTCCAACCTGAAAGATACTGAACATCCGACGATATAATTCTATCTCCAACTGAAGGTCATAACTACTTTTTTGTGCACCAATTTCTGCCCAACGTCTTTGAAGGTCGTTTATCAATAATTTATTTTCGTTCATGATTATCTATTCTATAATCAACCTCGTGTTCATTTATCACAAAATTATCAAAACAGAATTTTGATTTTTGCTTATTCTTCGATTTTCTCCTATTTCAACTTACTTATTCAAGTTTAGAAACTTTTACCATCACATTAAAATTATCCTGTTTTTTAAATTTTATTATTACTTCTCAAAAGTATTAAAGAAAATCAAAAAATAAAATGAATTACGTTAAAAAAATACCGTCAATAGGGTATTTCATATCATTAAATTTCCACTGACATTTGTATAACTAAAAAAATAAAGATGATGAAAAAATTATTACACATTACACTTTTGTTATTTATTCCTTTTACATTTATTAGTTGTAATATGGATGATGACGACGATGACGACGAAGGAGGAAACATAAATACCGATTTAATTGTAGGTGCTTGGGAATGGTATGAATTCGGTTTTTTAGGAGGAGAATCTTATTCTTATGTCGGTGATTGCACTACAAAAAAAGATTTTGTAGAATTTAAGTCAAATGGTGTCGCAGAATATACCGATTACGACCCACATTGCCAAGCTGATAGCTATCAATTTGATTATGAAATCGATGGAAACACTCTGATAGGATATGAATTTGATGAATCTTGGGAAGCAGAAATTGACGAACTAACTTCTTCCACATTAAAATTAATTTTTGTAGATGAAGGAGATGAGGAGGAGGATGAACCGGAGAGTTTCTATTATGTTTTGAAAAAGAAGTAACTTTTTCTATTATTTCACTTCTATTCTGTTAACAAACTAAGGGGTTTTCTATATTGAGAAAACTCCTTTTTTAAACGGCTCACTAATTTTGTGAATAATTTATTTCCCAACGACGTATTTTGTCATTTTTAACTCTTAATTTTGAAAACCAACTCAAAAAATGACAAGTAAAACAGTAAAATAAACAAAGAAATGAGTGATTTAGACAATAAAAAGAAAGCTTTGCAATTGGTTTTAGACAAAATGGATAAAGCCTACGGAAAAGGAACGGTAATGCGCATGGGCGATACCGCAGTGGAGGAAGGAATCGGAGTAATTCCAAGTGGTTCTTTAGGTTTGGATATTGCTTTAGGAATTGGTGGTTATCCAAGAGGGCGCGTTATAGAAGTTTACGGTCCAGAATCTTCAGGAAAAACTACTTTGACTTTGCACGCTATTGCAGAAGCACAAAAAGCTGGAGGAATCGCTGCCTTTATTGATGCAGAACATGCTTTTGACCGAAGTTATGCCGAAAAATTAGGTGTGGATGTTGAAAATCTAATCATTTCTCAACCCGATAATGGAGAACAGGCTTTGGAAATTACCGATAATTTAATTCGTTCCGGTGCCATTGATATCATCGTTATTGACTCGGTGGCTGCTCTTACACCAAAAGCAGAAATTGAAGGCGAAATGGGCGATTCCAAAATGGGATTACAAGCTCGTTTGATGTCTCAAGCCTTACGAAAATTAACCGCTACCATCAGCAAAACCAAATGTACTGCAATTTTCATCAACCAATTACGTGAGAAAATTGGAGTAATGTTTGGAAATCCGGAAACTACAACCGGAGGAAATGCACTGAAATTTTATTCATCTGTTCGCTTGGATATTCGACGAGTTTCTCAAATTAAAACCGGCGATGAAGCTTCCGGAAATCATGTTCGAGTAAAAGTAGTGAAAAATAAAGTAGCTCCTCCTTTCCGTCAAA
>JAVFAE010000230.1:0-2713 GCA_034002605.1 Weeksellaceae bacterium
GCACCTCGATGTCGGCTCGTCACATCCTGGGGCTGGAGAAGGTCCCAAGGGTTGGGCTGTTCGCCCATTAAAGTGGCACGCGAGCTGGGTTCAGAACGTCGTGAGACAGTTCGGTCTCTATCTATTGTGATCGTTAGAAGTTTGCGTGGGCTTGACTCTAGTACGAGAGGACCGAGTTGAACGAACCTCTGGTGTATCAGTTGTGCCGCCAGGTGCACCGCTGAGTAGCTACGTTCGGTTAAGATAAGCACTGAAAGCATATAAGTGCGAAACTTGCCACAAGATTAGACTTCTTTTAAGGGTCGTTGGAGATTACAACGTTGATAGGCTACAGATGTACAGGCAGTAATGTCAAAGTCGAGTAGTACTAATTACCCATAAACTTTACTAACCGTCCTCGGGGTTGGTTATTGTTTTTGAATTGTTCAATTAAACGCTTAAACGAAATTCGAAATTCGAAGTTCGCTTCTTCCGGATGTCAAAATATAAGTCCTAAGTGACTATAAAAACTTAGGGTGGTTATAGCGGCAGGGCTCACCTCTTCCCATTCCGAACAGAGAAGTTAAGCCTGCCAGCGCCGATGGTACTACTAAAGTGGGAGAGTAGGTCGCCGCCAGTCTTTTATTAAAATCCTCAACAGTTATTGTTGGGGATTTTTTTTTGTATAATGGATAATGTAAAATTGTATAATGTATTACACATACATTAGGTAAAACCATTCTCCCAGCCAGTTTCTGCTATTAAAGATTATAATCAATCTGGTTTTTACCGAATGTCCACCGGACATTCTCCTCTTAATATCAAATCCGATGGTATCTCGTCTTTTTTATTTTATGAAAAATGAAATAAAATACTTCTATTAGCTTTGGTCATCAATTGTTGCATCCGGAGCATTTTCTTTTATAGAAGAAATTCCGTTTTCACAACCCTTTTCACTTTCATACATTTGACTTGTACCAATGATTTGCCCATTTGTAGCTTTCAAATTGAAATAGAATTTTCCATTTTTTGAAGTATTACGGTCAAACTTTTTGTCGTCTTGTGAATTTTTACGAACCGACTCAATACCGTTTTTGCAATTGGCTTTTGTAGTGTAGCCTTCGCTTGTTAAAATAACCTGTCCATTACCTGCTTTTAGGTTAAATTGAAATTCTCCATTTGTTCTTTTTGTAATTATAAATTTTCCCATAATTAAATTATTTTTATCTAAATTATAAAAAAAGTTTGAATTGATGTTTTTTTAAGCTAATTATTATTAGTTGATAAAGTTTAGTTTTAAGAATGTGAAATTAGTATTGCTTTGCCTATTTTTGTTTTACGAAAAATCGGTAAGCAATCAAATGCCTAAAATCATTACTTCTGTCATCAACAACTACAATGGAGACCAGCGGGTTCAAAGGGTTTGTCAATCTCTTCATAAATTTGGTTTTGAGGTAGAAGTAATCGCTACAAATTTGAGAAATTCAGATTTAAAAACAAATTTTCCTTATCCGGTACATCGAATTCATTTAAAAAAGCAGGAAGGAGTTCTATTTTATGTAGAATTTAATTGGAAATTATTTCGTAAACTTTTAAAAATCACTAAAAAGGGGGATATACTTTTGGCGAATGATTTGGATGCTTTGTTACCCAATTATTGGGTGAGTAAATTACGAGGAAATCCTTTGGTTTTTGATAGTCATGAGATTTTCTCAGAATTACCATCTTTGACTCACCGGAAAGTGAAAAAAAAGATTTGGAAATCTTTGGAAGCTTCTTTAGTACCGAAGATGAAATATTTTTATACGGTGAGTAAAGGTTGTGCCGATTGGTTTGAAGAAGCTTATCAAAATCGTCCAAAAATCATTCAAAATGTACCGATGACTCATCCGAAAATCGATGAAAAATTAATAATAGAACTGCCAAATTTAAATTCAGGCGAAAAAATCATGATTTATCAGGGGACAATCAATATTTGTAGAGGAATTGATAAAATGATTCAAGCCATGCAATTTGTGGAGAATGCCCAACTTTGGATTGTAGGAAACGGACCTGAAAAACAGAAATTGGAGCAGTTAGCGATGGATTTAAATGTAGAAGAAAGAGTTCATTTTTTTGGTACTATACCACCGGCTCAATTAAAATTACTAACGCCTAAAGCTGATTTGGGATTGAGTTTGGAGGAAGACGGTGGATTAAGTTATCGGTATGCTTCGCCCAATAAAGTATTTGATTATATCCATGCGGGAATTCCTGTTTTGGGTACTTATTTACCTGAAATTAAGTATATAATTGAAACTTATGGAATTGGAATGGTACTTAAAAATCATGAGATTCAACATATTGCAGAAAAAATGAAATTGCTTTTGGAAAAAAATAAATCAGAATATGCTGAAAATTTGAAAAAAGCTGCCCAAGTCTATAATTGGGAAATTGAAGAAAAAAAATTGGAACAAATATTTCAACCTTTTTTACAAATAAAATAAGTATGGATTTACAAGAACAATTAAAAAAATTATTTCCCGACCATGTGTCGTCAGAAGAAGAAACAGAGCAGGAAGAAGCTTCGGAATTATGGATACAGGACGAACCGATTATTTGTAAATATGAGAAACGAAAAGGAAAACCACAAACTATTTTAGAAGGTTATACCGGTGCAGATGAGGATTTTAAGCAGTTGGCAAAGGAAATTAAAAAGTATTTAAGTGTAGGTGGAAGTTTCAAAGACGATACC
>JAVFAE010000231.1:0-2712 GCA_034002605.1 Weeksellaceae bacterium
TTCATATTTTTTTATTTTGTTGTTTTTGGAATAAATCTACTGAACATTTTTTTTTCAAATGCCCAGAAAAATTTGAATTGACCGAAAACAGTTCCTATAATTAGCAATAATAAACTATAAATCGGAAAAATTAAAATTAAACGAAGTGGAATCAATAACCAAAGTGAAATTTTATCGTTTGTCAATCCTAAATAATCTACTACGGGTTTTGCCAACCAAGCAGAAATAGAGCCGGTTATAGAAAAGACAATCAATATAATAATCAATTGGAAATTACTTTGAATTTCCCAACGTTTTTTTAATTTTTTAAACACTCGTATTTCCTTTGGCGTAATCTGCTAAAAATTTTTCTAATCCAATATCCGTCAAAGGATGTTTTAACAATCCCATAATGGAAGAAAGCGGTCCGGTCATCACATCAGCACCGATTTTTGCACAATCAATAATATGCATGGTATGACGAACAGATGCAGCTAAAATCTGAGTATCGAATAAATAATTATCATAAATCGTCCGTATTTCTTCAATTAAATTTAAACCATCGGTAGAAATATCGTCCAAACGTCCGATAAAAGGTGAAACATAAGTTGCACCGGCTTTGGCCGCCAATAAGGCTTGTCCTGCTGAAAAAACTAAAGTTACATTCGTTTTAATTCCGTTTTTGGAAAAATAAGAACACGCCTGAATTCCGGCTTGAGTCATCGGGATTTTTACTACAATTTTCTCATTCAAATCAGCTAATTCCTTTCCTTCTTTTATCATTCCGGCAAAATCAGTAGCAATAACTTCTGCACTAACATGCCCATCCACAATCTCACAAATGGCTTTATAATGATTTAAAATATTTTCTTTTCCGGTAATTCCTTCTTTTGCCATCAGAGAAGGATTAGTGGTTACGCCGTCTAAAATTCCTAAACTTTGTGCTTCTTTAATTTCAGCTAAATTAGCTGTATCAATAAAAAATTTCATTTGGATTTATTTTAATTTTTGGTTTCAACTGACAAAATTAAGCCGAATTAAATTGTCAGCAAATGATTTAAGGATAGAAATTTGGATAAATTTCGATGATTCACAGTTCTCAAATAACAAGTTGATAATTAATTTAGTGTTTTACTTAATTTTAATTGTTTTAGAAAAACCTTTTACTGCTTTTAAAGTTTCTTCAAAGTCAGTTTTAACAATAGCCATAAATTTGCTAAATCCTCGATTTCATACGCACTTCCATATCAAATCTCATAATAATACTTTCTGAGTGCATTTTTTATCCAATACCAAGCTATTATTCGTATCAATTTTATAATTTAGTAAAAATATTCAACTATGGTTCTGATAGATATATTTCTTCTTATTTGGGCAATTGTCTTTCTGTTCTACGGTTTGGCAATTGCATTAGGTATTCTTGCTTCACCCTTTGCACTGTTTTATAAAATCTCCGGAAATGATTCCCCCATCAAGAAAAAAGATAAAAAACTGTGGAAGTTTGCTGGCATCGTCTGGAGCATTGTAGCTGTACTGCTTTTATTTATCTTTTTCATGAACAAAGATTAATTCACGCCCAAACTGATGATATAGAAGGGTTTTATTACTTTAAGGATAAAAAAAAGAGGTATTATTTAAAGCGGGACAGAAGTTTAAAGTAGTCGACTTTGATGATTGGGGGGATGGGACTTATGAAATAACAATGGAAGAACTTTAGCCAATGGAAGATTGTACTTTTCTTTGCCAATTTCTGTCTCTATCGTTTACTATTGCTAAATCTTCGGGAGACAATTGCTCTCTTAACTCTTTTTCCTTTTGTTTAAAAGGCGCAGATATTGTAAAAGAATTATATTCTTTTGTAAAAGGACGTTTAGCACTCTCAAGAAGAGCAGTAAGCTCTTCCGACAACGCCTCACGTTCTTTATAATATTCGTCTAAAGTCATAATGATACAAATATACAAAAAAAATGACACCACAAGAATTTATTCAACAAAGTTTGAAAGACCTGGAGGTTAAACTCACAGAAGAATTTGACCGCAATTTTGAGCGCAAAGCCTTTTTTGACGTTGTGAATTGATGTTTAAAATTTGTATTTTTATCGGGATTTATTCCAACATGAATGCACCAAAAGGCGACATTTCGCGAGTTGTGAATTGATGTTTAAAATTTGTATTTTTATCGGGATTTATTCCAACGCTTCGCTACTTAGGGGGCTGCGCCCCCTAGTTGTGAATTGATGTTTAAAATTTGTATTTTTATCGGGATTTATTCCAACCGCTTCGCTACTTAGGGGGCTGCGCCCCCTGTTGTGAATTGATGTTTAAAATTTGTATTTTTATCGGGATTTATTCCAACCCCGGAGGGGAAAATCGAATATTTAATTTAGTTGTGAATTGATGTTTAAAATTTGTATTTTTATCGGGATTTATTCCAACCGATGTAAGCAGAGTTTGTTTTGAAAGCTAGTTGTGAATTGATGTTTAAAATTTGTATTTTTATCGGGATTTATTCCAACTTCGCAGAAGAAATTCCGGAAACAACATGAGTTGTGAATTGATGTTTAAAATTTGTATTTTTATCGGGATTTATTCCAACTGCATCAATTGCTATATCGTCAAATTCTACGTTGTGAATTGATGTTTAAAATTTGTATTTTTATCGGGATTTATTCCAACCTATTTTGATGATTTAGGCCGTGAGAGAGAGTTGTGAATTGATGTTTAAAATTTGTA
>JAVFAE010000232.1:0-2698 GCA_034002605.1 Weeksellaceae bacterium
TCGAGTTGATCCCAGCCAATTTCAACGGATATGATGAGGTGGCGTACTACTTCCTGAACAACCGCTATCAGTACACAATCGGGAAAAGTACCAACAAAGAGGATATGGTTAAACTTCAAAAAGAATTAATGAAATTCTATCCGGATGCTTTCATCATAAAATTTATTGATGGCGTAAGACAAAAATAATAATTTGGGCGTGTCGGCTCGCAAGCTCGCCGTCGGCCTACGCCTTCAAGTACGCAGTTGCAAAGCGTAGGCTGCCAGGTCGTTAAAGTAGCTCCCAAGGTCGCTCTTTAACTCCCGCATCCCATCGCTTTCCAACTTTGCGCGCTTTCCGGCTCCGTCCTCACGCACAAAACCTTCGGTTTTGTAGTGAATAGTGAAGGGTGGGGTAATGGCTAAATTAAAGCAAACAAAATGAAAACAATCGCAGAAACGGCAAAGTAGCCCACTTCTGAAATCGCTGCTTTGAAAAAAGTTTTAAAATCGTTAAACTTAAATTTTAAGTTGGCTTTCATCCAGCCAGCAACAGCAATAACCATAAATGCAGCTAACTCCCATGATGTTTCTGAAACTAATACAAAAATAGATAAACCTAATAAAGCCGTCGTAAAAAGTTGAAATAACATGGTAAAAACCATATTTCCAGTGCTTCCTTTTTCGGTTACATCAATTTTATTAGCTTCAATCCACATTTTAGCGAATAGAAAAGAGAACCAAATGGCCCCAATAATGTAGACAGTAACAACTGATGCTAAATAGAACCACCAGTTGATCCCTTCAAATAAATAACAAAAACTACAACAATTTCCCATAATTTTCAATTTAAAAAATTTATAAAAGGGCAAAGATAATGAAAATTGAAAAATGAAAAATGAAGAGTGGACTATAGACAAGAGACGAGGGCCAAGAAGAAATGGAGGATTTTATAAATGGAACGCAGATGTCACTGATTTTCAATCGCGGATTTATTCGGATTTGCTTTATACTTATTTTATATTTTTTGTCTGTGGTCCGTTGTCGGTTGTCCGTTTACCTCGATTTCTGGTAAATCGAAAATAGCATCCTGTTTAACCATTTCAGTTACATTTATAGTTGGAACAATATATTTTGAAAATAGTGTTCCTTCAGTTTTTGAGAATAGAATGCCTCGAGTTGTACCAACTGTAATCACAGCTAAGTGAGCTAAAAACTCTTTTGGAACAATGATTTTTGATTCATTTTCATTAGCAAAACAGATCCATGATTCTTCTATGATTTTAAAATGACAACTCACTTGAATTTTTATAAAAACTTTTTTCATTTGAAAAAACTCAAGGGTTAGAAATACTCCAATCTGTGAATTTTTTTGATCAATTTTAAATTGAATTTCAGTTGTTAAACCTGTTTCTTTTTTGGATGCATAATTCTCCTCAAATATGGCAAACTGTTCCGTTTTAATTGCCATAAGAGCAAATCCAATATTGCTGTTTTCGTTTTTTATCTTAAGCATATGCTGGAATTTTTTCGATATTTAAACAGTAAGATTCATTTTCTAAAATGTCTAAATTTTGATCCTTCACTAGAATCATTACAAAGGGTTTTTCAATATTTACAAATTGTTTTTCTACATTCAAAATAAATTCACCTTTTCCCTTTTCTTTGTTTTCATAATAGGTTGCTAAAACCGGAATATCTAAGATGTTTTGTAATTTAATCTGAGTTTCAATAGTTAGGTTTTCTTTTCCACTGACTATTTTGGTAATTTGTTGTGGAGATACTCCCATTTTTTCTGCCAAATCTTTTTGAGACCAACCCAATTCGTCTAATTTCATGAGCACTTTAATGGCAATTTGTTGCGATTCACGCAACATAGCACGGTTCTTAATGCGTTGTTTAATCTCTTTGAGGGTATTATTATCCTCTTCTGAAACGAGTTGAAGAAATTTCTCTTTATTTGTCATAGTTGTTCTTTTAAAAATTCATAAAATGAATCAGCATCAAATACACCATTATTTTTCAGGTAATCCCGACATATTTCTATTTTTTGCATCTCATTTTGGGTATGTATTCTATCTTTGTTTAAGTGATGAAATTTTATGGTTCCACCAGTAATAACAAAACAATTTTTATCAATTCGAATGGCATATAACCTTAAATAGTTTTTTCTCCCTTTTTGTTTTGAAAGTATTCCAATTTGGTATTCTTGATTGTCCAATGCTTTAAAGAATTCTTCCAAATTACGATCAGGATCAAGTGAAATTTCGTGCAATGTATCATCAATTTCGTTAGCATTTTCAATAAGTTGATTTATCAATGTAGGTATAGTAGTTTTTTGAGGTATATCTGATTTATTTTGCATCACAAAATGGTGTAGGTATGAAGTATCGTTCCATAATATCAGTAATCTTCGTAATTCATTATATGTTTCATCCTCAAAATGGATTGCAAATAAATGGTCGGCAAAAATACAAATAATTTTCATTAAATCAACCTATAAGTTTATTTTTATTTTATTTTTTGTGCTTAATTGTTTTTATTATATTATTTTTTCAAAAGTAATAAAAAAGAAATGTAATATATTCCATGTTATTAAAATAAATACTAATGCATTGATTATTTAAGATATAACGAGATTCTTTCCGATTTTAAATGTAAATTTTGTTGAATATTTTTACTAAAACTGTTAAATATTAATCAACAATTTGTCAAAAAAA
>JAVFAE010000233.1:0-2690 GCA_034002605.1 Weeksellaceae bacterium
GGGGTTTTAAAGCTTATAATCTCGCTTATTCCAAGCAAAATATTTCTGAAAAGTAAGGTTATTCTTGCTAAGAAAGAGGCAGTCTAAAATTAGATTGCCTCTTTCAAGTTTTTATTATGAAAATTTAAATCATTTTTAGAATTAACTTCCTTTGAATTTTTTGACTTCCTCAATCAATTTTGGAACTATTTCAAAAGCATCCCCTACAATTCCGTAATCTGCTGATTTAAAGAAAGGTGCTTCTGCATCATTATTGATTACAACAATTGTTTTTGAACTGTTTACACCTGCTAAATGTTGAATCGCTCCGGAAATTCCGATTGCAATGTATAAATTGGGTGAAATAGCTTTTCCGGTTTGCCCTACATGTTCTTCGTGTGAACGCCAATTTACATCAGAAACCGGTTTGGAACAAGCAGTTGCAGCACCTAAAAGAGAAGCTAATTCTTCAATCATTCCCCAATTTTCAGGTCCTTTTAATCCGCGACCGCCGGAAACCACAATTTCAGCTTCTTTTAAGTCGATTTTGGAAGAAGAAGATTGCTCAGTTTTCAGAACTTTTAATTTAGAATCGGATTCACTTAGGTTTACCGTTGCTGTTTCTTCAGTTCCGGCAACCGGATTTTCTTTTGTTCCGAATGCATTTTGAAGTACGGTTAAAATCATCGCACCCTCATTTACTTGAATGGTTTCAATTCCTTTTCCTGAAAAAGCTTTTCGCTCAGCGGTAAAAGGAGAAACATTAGATGGAGCTGCGGTTAAATTTGTTACCAAAGTTGCATCGGTTTTCAATGCTAAAATCGGTGCAAAAGTGGAAGCGTCCAAAGTAGCGGGAAGCACAATGATATTCCCGTCTTTTAATTCTGCCAAAGCTTTGGCGTAAGTAGTCGGAGAGAATGTTTTTAAAACATCATTTGTGATTTTCAAAACTTTATTGGCTCCGTATTTATATAATAAATCGGATGATTCGTCTGCATTAATGGTAACAGCGGTTACGGTATCTCCGTTTTGTTCTGCAATTGATTTGGCATAAGAAACCGCTTCAAAAGCTGCTTTTTTAAATTTCCCTTCATGGGATTCTGCATATACTAAAATTGCCATTTTACTTTCTTTTTTGGGTTAAACTTGAGTGGTTTCTTAAATTACTTTTGCTTCTTCATGTAGTAATCTCACCAATTCTCCGACATTATCTTTGTCAATTAATTTCACATTTCCTCTTTCTTCCGGTTTTTGATAACCTACAACCGTCATTTTGGAGGCTGTTGCATCTGCTTCGACCACTTGCAATGGTTTGGTACGAGCCGACATGATTCCTCTCATATTTGGGATTTTTAATTCATTTTCAGGAACTAATCCATTTTGTCCGGCAATAACTACCGGAAAATCAGCAGCCAAAGTTTCGTGTCCACCGTCAATATCACGAACCGCTTCTACTGCATTTCCTTCTACTTTTAAGTTGGTACATCCGTTTATAAATGCATAATCCAATAAACCAGCGATTAACCCCGGCACTTCACCTCCATTGTAATCAATAGATTCACGTCCGGTTAAAATAATATCATAATTTCCATCTTTTGCCACTTTTGCAATTTGAGTAGCAACAGATAAACCGTCTCTTGCTTCGCCGTTTACCCGAATGGCATCGTTGGCTCCAATTGCTAAAGCTTTTCTCATAACGGGCTCAACCGAAGCATCGCCCACTGTAATTACAGTTACGCTTGCTCCTTGAGTTTCCTGCAATTGAACAGCACGAGTTAAACAAAATTCATCATGTGGATTGATGACGAACTGTACACCGTTTTTATCAAATGATTTACCATCTCCGGTAAAATTTATTTTGGCTGTAGTGTCGGGAACACTACTAATACAAACTAATATTTTCATTGTTAAATTTATTTTTTTGAATTGTATAACTTATTATAATATAGCGGTCAAAGTTAGTAAATAATTTATTATGCACGCATAGTATCCATACGATATTTATCACTTTTTCTTCAATTCTTTTTTCTCTTTTTTAATTTGCTGATTGAAAACATAGGTAACAATCCAAATACTTACTTCATAGAGTAATAATAAAGGTAGAGCTGCAATCAACATACTCATAATGTCGGCAGGTGTAATGATGGCTGCGATTACTAAAATTACTACAATAGCGTGTTTTCGATACGTTTTTAAAAAATGAGGAGTTAAGATTCCGGTTTTAGCTAAGAAGTAAGCAAAAACGGGAAATAAAAATACAATTCCCATTCCCAAAAGAGTCTGAACAAACAAGGAAGTATAAGAGGATAAAGTCCATTCGTTTGAAACGCCAAAAGGATTATAACTAAATAAAAACTGTATAGAAAACGGAAGTAATAAATAATAGCTGAACAATACGCCCAATAAAAAGAAAAAACTGACTGCAAAGACGGTTCCGTTGGCGTGTTTTTTTTCATTGAGATTCAATCCTGGCTTTAGAAATCGCCAAATTTCCCAAACTACATAAGGAATGGCTAAAATTAAACCACAAATTAAAATGGCATAAATCTGGGAAATTATTTGTCCGGAAGGCACTAAATTTTTCAGTTCATTAGCATAATTAAATTAATTGGGATAAATTGGATTCATTCCTACAAATTCGGCAAAAGAATTTAAGGCTTTATAAGTAGCAAACTCGGAATGTAAAGGAGCCATAATAAAATGACTGCTTA
>JAVFAE010000234.1:0-2670 GCA_034002605.1 Weeksellaceae bacterium
AAAATCCGGTGATTTCGATTTCAAAATATGAAGAAGTAAAATCCAATTATCCTGAAATAATTGCTTATCCGGTAGGAAGTGAGATGAACGTAGCTGCCGGTTGGCTGATTGAAAGGGCAGGATGGAAAGGAAAACGGGTTGGACAAGCAGGTGTTCACGAAAAACAAGCTTTAGTTTTAGTGAATTATGGAGGTGCAAGTGGAAAAGAAATTTATGATTTATCTGAAAAAATCATTCAGGATATTCAAACTAAATTTGGAATTACTTTAGAACGGGAAGTAAATATTATCCAAAGTTGATTTGCAAATCCTGATAAGCAGATTTATAAAGAAAAATTGGAATGTTTTGCTTAAAAAAATAGTAATTTTGACAGATTGATTCCAATATAAAAAACCAAGAACATGAGAAAGTCAATTATAAAAGGAATAGGACACTATGTTCCGGAAAATGTAGTAACCAATGATGATTTGGCTAAATTAATGGATACTAATGATGAGTGGATTCGGGAAAGAACCGGAATTATTGAACGTCGTCATTTGGGACGTTACTCAGGTGTAACTACTTCCGATTTAGGAACAAAAGCAGCTAAAAAAGCATTGGAAAATGCCGGATTAACAGCCAAAGACATTGACTTTATTATTTTTGCTACTTTAAGTCCGGACTATTTTTTTCCGGGTTGTGGTGTGATTTTACAGAAAAATTTAGGTTGTCGCACAATCGGTGCTTTAGATGTTCGTAATCAATGCTCCGGATTTATTTATGCCTTAGCAACTGCCGATGCTTATATCAAATCCGGAATGTATAAAAATATTTTGGTTGTAGGAGCGGAAAACCATTCATTTGGATTGGATATGACAACACGCGGACGTGGTGTTTCTGTAATTTTCGGTGATGGAGCAGGAGCAGTGATTCTTTCTGCTTCGGAAGAAGAAAGAGGAATTTTATCAGTTAATATGCATAGCGAAGGCGAGTTTGCCGAAGAATTAGCCGTTCTTTTTCCGGGAAGTAAATACGGTTGGTCGGATGAGTTTCAAAATGATAAAAATGAATTAACAGCAGAGCATATTTATCCGCACATGAATGGAAATTTTGTATTTAAACATGCTGTAACCCGTTTTCCGGAATCGGTAAAAGAAGTTTTTGAACAATCAGGAGAAAAAATTGAAGATTTAAAATTATTTATTCCACATCAAGCCAATTTACGGATTAGTCAGTTTGTTCAGCGTCAATTGGGGTTGAGTGACGATAAAGTATTCAATAATATTCAAAAATACGGAAATACAACGGCAGCTTCCATTCCGATTGCTTTGAGTGAAGCTTATGAGCAAGGAAGAATTGAAAAAGACGATTTGATTTGTATGACAGCTTTTGGAAGTGGATTTACTTGGGGAAGTGTTTTAGTTCGTTGGTAAATTATTTATTCAGAGTAAATTGAATAGAAAACAGTAAACATAAAAATGAACACAATAGGAAATTTATTTCGATTGACCACTTTTGGAGAAAGCCATGGAGAACGAATAGGAGGAATTATAGACGGATGCCCTGCCGGAATTTCTCTTGATTTTGATCAAATTCAGAAAGAATTAGATCGACGTAAACCGGGACAATCCAAAATTGTCACTCAACGAAAAGAGAGCGATATTGTTCATTTTTTTTCAGGGATTTATGAAGGAATAACAACAGGAACACCCATTGGATTCCATATTTTGAATGAAAACCAGCGTTCTCAAGATTATGCTCATATTGAAACGATTTATCGTCCATCTCATGCAGATTTCACTTATTTTAAAAAATATGGAGTTCGAGATGTGCGGGGAGGAGGGCGGAGTTCAGCAAGAGAAACGGCGAATTGGGTAGTTGCCGGAGCGATTGCCAAACAAATTTTAGCTGAAGTAAAAATTAACGCTTACGTTTCTTCGGTGGGTGATTTGTTTTTGGAAAAACCTTATCAAGCTCTTGATTTTTCAAAAATTGAAGAAAACCCCGTTCGTTGCCCGGATGAAGAAGTGGCACAACAAATGATAGAAAAAATTCAGCAAATCCGAAAAGAAGGCGATACAGTTGGTGGAACGGTTACTTGTATCATTCAACAAGTTCCTGTTGGTTGGGGAGAACCAATTTTTGATAAATTACATGCCCGATTAGGACAAGCTATGTTATCCATCAATGCAGTAAAAGGTTTTGAGTACGGAAGTGGTTTTTGTGGTGCCAAAATGAAAGGTTCAGAACACAATGATTTATTTAATTCGGACGGGACAACTCAAACGAATCTTTCTGGTGGAATTCAAGGTGGAATCTCAAATGGAATGGATATTTATTTTCGTGTCGCTTTTAAACCGGTAGCGACTTTGATGCAAAATCAACCGGCATTAAATGATAAAGATGAGATTATTGAAATGCAAGGAAAAGGACGACATGACCCGTGTGTAGTGCCTCGTGCTGTTCCGATAATAGAAGCATTAGCTGCTTTGGTATTATTGGATTTCAAATTGTTACAACAAAGTCGAAGATTCAGTTGAAAAAACTGTGGAATCTCAAAAAAACAATTAAAATTGCAATCCTTTAGAGAGGTGTCCGAGAGGTTGAAGGAGCTACCCTGGAAAGGTAGTATACGGGTAACTGTATCGAGGGTTCGAATCCCTTCCTCTCTGCTGAACGTAAAGAAAACCC
>JAVFAE010000235.1:0-2669 GCA_034002605.1 Weeksellaceae bacterium
CTCTTCCGATCTAACAGAATTGAAAATAAAACTTTCATCCAATTGTATATAATTGACAACAATCGTACTGAGTAAAACGACAAAAACGATTTGAAAAACGATACCAAATAAATTTTGATTATCATTAATTTCCTGAAACCGATCAAATTTCACTAAGGATTCAAAATTATTACTGAAAACTGTACGCGTTGTAACAATGACTCCCATTGTAATAATCAACACAAATATAACCCAATCGTAATCGGTTGTCGGGCGTTCAAAAAAAATAAGACTTGCTAAGGTTTTCATAATCTTTTGCAAAATTACAAAAGCAGTCCGTAGATATGAATTATATTAGCACCATATTTTGAAGAATGTCAGAAAATTTAGTCATTATTCCCACATACGATGAAAAAGACAATATCGAAAACGTGGTAAGACGTGTTTTTGAGCTTTTGGTTGTTTTTGATATTTTAGTAGTGGATGATAACTCGCCAGACAGAACAGCTCAAATCGTTCGGAATCTTCAGAATGAATTTCCAGGTTTGCATTTAGAAGTCCGAAAAGAAAAAGACGGATTAGGAAAAGCCTATACACATGGTTTTAAATGGGCTTTACAACGAGAATATCAATATATTTTTGAAATGGATGCTGATTTATCACATAATCCGGATGATTTACCTCGTTTATTAAATGCTTTAAAAAGTGAAGCCGATGTAGTAATTGGTTCACGCTATTCACATGGGGTAAATGTAGTAAACTGGCCTATGTCGCGTGTTCTTTTGTCGTATATTGCTTCTCAATATGCACGATTTGTAACCCGACTTCCCGTTCGGGATGCTACAGCCGGATTCGTTGGTTATAAAAGAGAAGTTTTGCAAAAACTGGATTTGAATAATATTAAATTCAAAGGATATGGTTTTCAGATTGAAATGAAATTCAAAGCCTGGAAAAAAGGGTTTAAGCTTACCGAAGTTCCAATTATTTTTACAAATCGGGTAGCCGGAGAATCTAAAATAAGTACGAATATTTTGGGAGAAGCAGTTTTTGGTATTTTAATGTTACGAATTCGAAGTATTTTTGGAAAATTATGAGACAAACCAACTATATATTCCTTTTCCTCATCTTTTTTGTAAGTTGCAGCCCATTATCAGTTAAAGAACCGAAAAACTTAATTTCACAAGAAAAAATGACAGAAGTATTGACGGATATTTACCTGCATTTACAGCCGGCTTATTCCAATCAGGTTTTGGAAAACTCATTGAATTATGCTGAAATTGATGCACAAATTATTGCAAAACACGGTTTGGATATTGACACTTTTAAAGAAAGTTTTCGTTATTATGTATTAACTCCTGAGTTGTATTCAGCAATTTTGGTAGATGTTCGCTCCAACTTAGAGAGTAGATTGCCGGAAGAAGAGCGAAAAATGAAGGAGGAAGAAAGAGAGGCAAAGGATGTAAAAAAGTGATTTAACTCACAGTAAATCAATAAAAAAGAGTTACGATTTTCGTAACTCTTTTACTTTTCTGCTCCCCCTCTTGGGCTCGAACCAAGGACCCTCTGATTAACAGTCAGATGCTCTAACCGACTGAGCTAAGGAGGAGTGTTTTCTTTAGTGGGTGCAAATATAAAACGGAATTTCATACTTGCAAACTTTTTCATAAAAATTTATCTCGAATTACATCCCAAATATCTTTACCAAAGATTAAAGCCATTAAACTTAGTAAAATAATCATTCCAATTGTTTGTACAACTCCCATGGCTTTGTCGTTTAATTTTCGGCCTGTTATTATCTCGGCAATTGTAAACAAAGCGTGCCCACCATCTAATCCGGGAATTGGAAGTAGATTTACAAACGCTAACCACATAGAAAACATGGCAGTAAACGACCAGAAAAATTCCCAATTCCAGGTAGAAGGTAATTTCCGGGCAATTCCAATGGGACCGGCAACTTGTTTATAAGCTTCTGTTTTGGGTTTTATAAGTAATTTCAGATTTTTAACATTATAATTCAGAATGGTAAAAGATTCTGAAATTGCAACCGGAATAGCTGAGAAAAAATTATATTTTTTCACTTCCATATAATCCCCTCCAATGTTAGCAAGAGGAAAAATCCCGATTTTAGCTGAATCCGGAATAAAAACAGTTAGATTTTCTTTGTTTCCGTTTCGTTCAACTTCCAATTTTACTGTATCATTTTTAAATTGATTGAGCAATGGTGTTAAATTCGCAACAGTAAGGGATTTATCATTAATTTTTTTAATAATATCTCCTTTTTGTAAACCTGATTGAGCTGCTACATAATTTGGAAGAAGGGAATCCGCAATAACTCCTTCATGGTAAGGAAAAATGAAATTATTTCGTCCTTCCGTTGATAAAATCTGTTTGATTTGCTCATCCTTAATCTGAAGTTTTTGTTCTTTTCCATTTCTGTCCACAAGAATTTCTTTGCTCAACATAATATCCAATGTCAAACGGTGAAATTGCTCTTGCTTTTTCCCATCTACACTGATGATTTTATCACCGTCTTCAAAACCAATTTCTTTTCCTAATTGACTAAAAATAAGTCCTTTTTCCTGAACTTTATCTACTGAAATATAACTCAATCCGTTAGCAGAAAATAAGACGGCATAAATCAACCAAGCCAAAAGAACATTTACCGTAATGCCGCCTAACATGATGATAAT
>JAVFAE010000236.1:0-2669 GCA_034002605.1 Weeksellaceae bacterium
AATTTTAGCCCTAATTTTTCTGGACGTATAGTGCTTGACGTAAGCAATGTCGAAAATCAGAAACCATCTGCCATGACTGCCTTTCTTAAAATTGCAGAAATAGATTATACAACAAATTCACTAAAGGTAGATTTTGGGCTGATTAGGACCAAAATGTTTAAATTACAAGAAACTATTTGGGGAAAACGATACTTATATAAATCGCTCCAAGACGAATATAATTATGCAAGTAGTGCAGACTTAGGAGTATCGGTCGATATTAAAATTTTGCCAAAATTAGTTCTAGATTTTTCAGTTTTGAATGGCGAGGGATTTAGAAACATTCAAATGGACAGTACGGCTTTGACTGGGCTAGGCTTAACATTTGAACCATTTGATCATTTTTTTCTTAGAGTTTATGCAGATAGAATGAAAAAGGAATCAGCACAAATTTCGTATGTTGCTTTTGCAGGGTACAATGCGAAAAATATTTCTTTAGGGGCTGAATATAATCAACAGAATGGTCATGGAATGGTTTTAGACAAGAATTTTACTGGAATTTCTTTGTATAGTACTGTTGTTTTATCCTCAAAATTCAATGTATTTGGGAGGTTCGACAGTGTAAAATCGAGTAAATTAGGGACATCAACCACTAGCTGGAATGCTACTGATGGTCAATTTTATATGGCAGGATTAGAATTTTTCCCATACAAGGGAATACAAATTGCTCCCAACATTAGATATGCAAATAAATCTTTTGGTAATGCAGAAACAAGTTTCTATTTGAATGTAGGATTGAATTTATAGACTTATTCAAATAATTGAACTTAATTCACTTAAAAAAAAGATTAATGTTTGATTTCGAATTTTAAAAATCTAAGAAAATGAATTTCAAAGTTCTTATTTCACACTTGCTACTATTATTAATTTCCACCTCAATAGTTGCACAAACCGACTCAGTAAGTCCATATATAAAATGGCACAAGGATAAATTATCGCTAACAGTTTCGTATATTAATGGTGAAATTGCTCCTACGAATATTTTTGTAAAAGGCAACAATCTGAATTCAGTTGTTATCGATGATTTTCAGGCTATTAGTCTTAAATTGGGGACACAAACAACAGGCATAAGTCAAAACGAACAAATTTTGAAATATCCTACTTGGGGTGCTGGTTTCAGAGTATTGGATTTCAGAAATACAAATGAGATTGGAATTCCGATGGCTTTAAATGGCTTTATAGATATACCAGTTTTCAGACTCAACAGATTTACCTTCAATACGGAATTTGCTTTTGGACTTTCGTTTAATTGGAAAGCATTCAATCCTATAACTAATAAATTTAATGTGGCGCTAGGACTTGGACAAGCTTTTATGAGTGAAGCAGGCGTTGGGTTAAATTATGGATTGACAAAGAATTTAGACTTAGTAGTGGGAATGAATTTCACACATTTCTCCAATGGAGCCATAAAACAACCAAATTTTGGTATCAATGCTTATGCCCCAAAGTTGGGGGTAAAATACAATTTTTACGAACGACCTGAATTTATCGAAAAAGTACTTCCTAAATTCAAACCAAAGGCAGAATGGGTGTTTTCAACTTTTGCAGGAATGAAAAATCTTGTATTTGATTCGGTTGATATTGATATTGTTGAAAAATACGAAGGTTTGTTTTTCCCAGTCTTTGGGTTGTCGGCACTATCCAATTTACAGATTAGTCATTTTTCAAAAATCGGTATAGGTGCTACATTTAATTATAATGGAGCAATTGACGCTCAAGTAGCCATTGAAAATAATGAATTAGAAGATGTTGATGGTCCATTTTTCGATAAATTACAATTAAGTATTTATCCTTCTTACGAATTGTGTCTTGATAGAATTTCAATTATGATTCAACCTGCATTTTATATTTATCAGAAAAAAGTGAGTAATATCATGCCAGTTTTCCATCAACGAATAAGTATTAATTACCAGATTAACAATAATTTATATACAGGAATCACATTGCGTGACCATGAAATGCATGCCGATTTTATAGAATGGACCTTGGGTTACAGAATGGCAGCAAGGCTAATCAGATAAAGTGAAATTAGTAGATACAATCTGTTATTATTCAAGCCTATAACCAAAATCTTTTAATTTTATATCTTTATTACGCCAATCTTTTTCCACTTTAACAAACAATTCTAAAAACACTTTTTTATCAAAAAACTGCTCCAAGTCTTTGCGAGCCTCTGTACCTACTTTTTTGAGTGATTTGCCTCCGTGTCCGATGATGATTCCCTTTTGCGAATCGCGTTCGGCATAAATTACAGCATTGATTCTTATTAGGTTACCTTCTTCTTTGAATTGTTCCACTTCGACTTCTACCGAATAAGGAATTTCCTTTTCGTAATTCATCAGAATTTTCTCACGTATAATTTCAGTCACAAAGAAACGTTCCGATTTATCGGTAAGTTGGTCTTTTTCGAAAAAAGGTGGCGAATCAGGAAGTAATTCCTTGATGCGTTTGAAAACTGGTTCAATATTAAATCTTTCGAGTGCTGAAACTGGATAAATTTCAGCACGTGGAGTCAATGTTTTCCATTTTTCGACCAAAACAATTAGCTTTTCCTCATCAAACAAATCAATTTTATTGAAAATGAGTAAAAGTGGTGCCGAATTCATATTCACTTTATCAACAAAATCCGC
>JAVFAE010000237.1:0-2659 GCA_034002605.1 Weeksellaceae bacterium
TTCGGGAGAAACTTAATTATTTCCTTCGTAAAAATTTCTCTTTGCATATTCGACATCTTTAATGATTGAGTTTTTTAGGATATACCCTTTTGCTCCGGCCCTAATCATATTTGTATATTAATTTTCGTCTCCATAAATAGAAAGTGCGATTTTTTTCATGTCGGGAAAAAGTTCCAACGCTTTACGTGTAGCCGTGATGCCGTCCATTTCGGGCATTTCGATGTCCATAAACACAATGTCGGGATTGGATTGTTGGATAAAATTCAAGCATTGAATGCCATTTTCAGCTTCATCGACACGATGGATATAGGTAATGTTCTCGAGTAAAAGTTTGAGGCCTGCTCTGAATAATTTATGATCATCGACCAGTAATATGGATAAATTTTGCATTTAGCTTGTTTTAATTCGAATTAGAATATTGAAACCTTCATTCGGTTTGGTAAAAATTTGACATGTGCCATTCACGGATTTGATCCTAGATTTTATATTTATAATCCCTAAGCCTGATTTTATTTCTGTATTTTCTGTCCATTCGAAACCTTTTCCGTCATCCATGTATTTAATATTAAGAGTTTCATTTTCATGAACGAGATCAAGGAAAATATTTGAAGCATCGGCATGTTTTAATGTATTGGTAATAAGTTCACAAATAATTCGATATATCACAGTTTCGATGGTATAAGAGAAACGAAGATCATAAATATTGCTTTTAAAAGAGAATTTTGGTCCTGTTTCGACGGGAAGTTTATTAATAAATGATTTAAGAGCCCGATGCAATCCAAAGTTGTTTAATACATGCGGACTGAGATTATTTGAGATTTCTTTTATCGTACGAATTGATTCATCGATGAGCATTTGTGCATTATTAAGAATTTTTTCATTTTTTTCGGGATCGGAGTCTTTAGAAACAGCACTCAGAGACATTTTAACCGAAGAAAGTAAAGGCCCTAAACCATCGTGTAATTCTTTTGAGAATTCTTGTTTTATATTTTCCTCAGCCCGGATAATAGAAGAAAATAAAATAGCTTCATTTTTCTCTTTTAGATTTTCCAGTTTTTTTTGAATGTTGAAAATTCTTTTAACAAAACTGAGGCTTATCAACATAACGAATGAAATGACTATGGCGAGCCAGCCGTTAATTTTTTCAGATGGTAATTCTTTTTGGGGATAATACATGAGTAATAATTCGTAAATCCTTCGGATAGCCATAAAAAGGAAACCTAAGGAGATTAGCCACCAAGCAACATTTGATTTGTTTTTTTTAATTAACGTGATAGCAATTACAGCAGCTGCAACTTGAAGAATGACAGAAATTATCAGCGCAAATTTTAGGGACATTAGAATAATTTATTTTGATAAAATTAACACAATGGAAATTGATTAAAAAAAAAACTTGAAATTCGGGAATAATTAATAAAAAAAAGCATTTAAGGACAGTCCATAAATGCTTTTCAATGCTATAAAGAAGAGTTTTTTACTCAGAGAGCCACCCGGAATATTTAAAGTTACAATTTCGATATTCTTCATCTATTTTAAAATAGGTTGTTTTTTGAGTTTTAATAATCCAGTTATTGATTAACTCTTCTTTTTTCTTTTCTTTAGCCATATTTGATATTAACTGGTAGTCGGTATTAAAATCGGCTGTGTGAGGTTCAGATTTGCTGATCAGTTTAATGATTTTAATTTCAGGCTTACCCTTCATACTCATACTTTCGAATGGTTCAGAAATTTCGCCCGGTTTCATTTGATTAAGGATATAATTGGTGGCCGGATCGAGTTGACTGCTTTGAAAACCTGAAGTTCCGGTATATGGATTAATGACAGTTCCTCCATTTTTGTTTGATTCTTCATCTTTAGAGTAGAGTATGGCCGCATTTTCAAAAGTTAGAGAAGAGTTTCTGATAAGATTTGCAATGCTGTCGAGTTTATTTTTAGCTTTTAATTTTTCAGTAGATAAAGGTTTAGGAATTTTGAGGATATGTCGGATATGAATTCTTTCACCTTTTCTTTCGAGAAATTGGATCAAGTGATAACCGTATTCAGTTTCTACAATATCTGAGACTTGGCCTTCCGTTTCCAATTCAAAAGCAGCGGATGCGAATTCAGAAACAAGATCACCTCTTCTGACCCAGCCAAGATCGCCGTCATTTTCAGCAGAAGCGAGATCATCAGAATACAAACCAGCCAGGAATCCGAAATCTTCACCATTTTCAACACTTTTTTTGTAGTCGGCTAAAGATTCTTTAATTTTTTCAATTTGTTTATCTTTGATATCCGGGTAAATCACAATTTGAGCCAGATCAATTTCAGATTCAACCAAAGGCAAGCTGTCTTTAGGAAGGATTTTAAAAAATTTTTTCACTTCTTCGGGAGTAATTTTAATATTCTCCGTAATTTTCGATTGCATTTGTTGAGCCAGTAATTGATCGTAGATCATGTTTTTAAAGCTTGCTTTAATTTCGTTGTAAGCTTTATTAAAGTATGATTCCATTTCTTCTCTTCCGCCCATTTGATCTTCAAAATATGATAAACGACGAGTCAGTTCGCTTTCCACTTGAGTATCGGTGATTTCGATGATATCGATTTTGGCTTGATTCACGAGAAGGGCTTCATAAAGTAATTCTTCAAAGACAAAACATTTCAAATCGCTTCTTGTTTC
>JAVFAE010000238.1:0-2647 GCA_034002605.1 Weeksellaceae bacterium
CGAAGCTTCTTGGTATTTCTCGACTAAAATATTGTCCACATCAAATTCTGAAACGTTTTGAGCGAATTGTTTGTTTTTATACAAAGGTGAAATTTCAGGAAGTGTAATGCCGAGTCGAAGTAATAGCATTAAAATAATCCCTGAAAATCCTAAGAAATAAAAAATTTTGGAAATTTCTCTTTCAGAATAAAACCAATAACTAATCATTAAAAGAGAAACAAAACTGATGGAAAGCCATTGTGGCTGAACATTATCTTTGAATAAACTGAAAAAAAAGAAAATTCCGGGTAAAAAACTCAAATACCAAACCGATTTTTGAAAAACAGATTCTGCTTTAAATTGAAAAAGAGCTTTTGAAATAAAATAAAAAAGAAAAGGAGCAGTTCCTAAAAAATAAATAGCCAAATAGGTGAAAAACTTCTCGAATTCAAATTGATTATCAGCACTTCGTTCAATAAAGTGATAATAAATTGGAATGAAATCATGTCGGAATAGCCAAATGAAATGAGGTAAATAAAACAATAAACTCAGGAAAACGGCAAAATAAAATTGGTAATTCTTCCACCAGATTTTATAAATAGGTAATAGCGTAAAAAGCAAAACCAAAATCCCGTGGTATTTGCTGTACATCAACCCGGCAAACGAAATAGCCAATAAAAAAGTATCTGAAATTCTGCTTTTCTCGATGAATTTCTTTAAAGAAAACAAATAAAGAAAAAGAAAAAACAACAAAGGAGCATCCGGTGTACTGATGAATCCAAATACCTGAATAATTAAAGTTGAAAATAATAAAAGTCCAAAAAGTTGAATTTGTTTTTTGGTAGTGGGTTGAAGAATCTTAGCTAAAAATAAAAGACCAAAACAATTTAATAAAACAGTAAAAAAGCGTAAACCGAATTCAGTTTGGAAAAACTTGTAACCTAAAGAAATCCACCACGCAATCATGGGAGGATGATCAAAATAACCCCAATCTAAATTCTGCGACCAAACCCAATAATAAGCTTCATCTTCCGAAATTGGCGTAACAAAAGCCTGAATCAAATTAAGAAGTAAGAAAATCAGCAATAAAAAATAAACGGACTTTTTCATTTCTTAAGCAAAAGTACTACAAACGAAATAAATTTTAAGAAAAGTAAAAATCAGTAAAGTGAAATTAAATTTGACAGAAATTGACCTTACAAATGATGGTAACATAAAAATTATTGTTCAGTTATTTAATTGTAAAATTATGCAGCAACGAGTAAAGCCACGTATAGGTCTAAATGAATTGAACCACCAAGAATTAAACAGATTACGAGGATTGTTACTTAACTGACCAAAATCAATCTGAATTAAATAGTTAAAATCCAATAGATTTCTTACTTTTGCGCAACAAAAATTTTTTTAGAAATGAATCTTCACGAATATCAGGGAAAAGAAATCTTAAACCAATACGGTGTAAAAATACAAAGAGGTATTGTAGCGACAACTCCGGATGAGGCAGTTGAAGCGGCTAAAAAATTAACAGAATTAAACGGAAATGAAGGTTGGGTGGTAAAAGCTCAGGTTCATGCCGGTGGTCGAGGAAAAGGAGGAGGAGTGAAATTCTCTCCAACTCTTGAAAAATTACGAGAAAATGCCGAAAATATTATTGGTATGCAGTTAATTACTCCTCAAACTTCTGCTGAAGGTAAAAAAGTTCATCAGGTTATGATTGCAGAAGATGTATATTATCCGGGTGAAACGGAAACAGAAGAATTTTATGTTTCCGTATTGTTAAATCGTGCTAAAGGAGTGAATATGATTATGTATTCAACCGAAGGAGGAATGGACATTGAAGCCGTTGCGGAAGAAACTCCGGATAAAATATTTTTGGAAGAAATCGACCCTGCAGTTGGATTACAAGGTTTTCAAGCTCGTAAGATTGCATTTAATTTAGGTTTAAACGGAGCTGCTTTTAAGGATTTTACTAAATTTATCACTTCTTTATACAATGCTTTTGAGGGAAGCGATGCTTCTTTGTTTGAAATTAATCCGGTTTTAAAAACATCAGATAATCAAATTTTAGCAGTAGATGCCAAAGTAACTTTAGACGATAACGCTTTGTTTCGACATCCGGAATTAGCAGCTTTGCGTGATACACGCGAAGAAGACGCAACCGAAGTAGAAGCAGGTGAAGCCGGTTTGAATTTCGTGAAATTAGACGGAAATGTTGGTTGTATGGTTAACGGTGCCGGTTTAGCAATGGCAACTATGGACATCATTAAATTATCGGGAGGTAATCCGGCTAACTTCTTGGATGTTGGTGGAACAGCTGATGCTGAGCGCGTTGAAAAAGCTTTTCGTATTATTTTGAAAGATGAAAAAGTAGAAGCAATTTTGGTAAATATTTTTGGTGGAATCGTCCGTTGTGACCGTGTTGCTCAAGGTATTTTAGATGCTTACCAAAATATGGGTGATGCCATTCAAGTGCCGATTATTGTTCGTTTACAAGGAACAAATGCTGAAATTGCTAAAAAAATGATTGATGATTCCGGACTGAAAGTTCTTTCAGCCATTACCTTACAAGAAGCAGCCGATCGAGTAAAAGAGGTTGTAGCATAAATCAGAAAAAGACAAAATAAAGTTAAAATGAATTCAATTTGAGTTCCTTTTTTAATTCCAATTT
>JAVFAE010000239.1:0-2643 GCA_034002605.1 Weeksellaceae bacterium
TGAACCGAATTGGTCTCAATGATTATTTTGATGTGATGATTGACGGCAACCGGATTTCAAAACCCAAACCCGATCCCGAAATTTTTCTGACGGCTGCCAAATTAGCAAACAGCAGAACCCAAAATTGTGCGGTGTTTGAAGATGCATTTTCGGGAATCAGTGCTGCGAAAGATGCGGGTATGCTGGCCATCGGAATCGGAAACAAAGAAATTTTACACAATTCGGATTATGTTTTTGAGAATCTCGGTCAGATTTCAAATCAATTTTTGGAAAGTTTATAATTCACTGAAGAATAAACCCTCGAATGGTTTTTTGACTTTTGAATTTTACAATTGAACTTTAAAGCAATTCAGCATAAGTTTTGTAACTTTAAGGCTGAAAAAAAATTTAATCATTAAAAATTTAATTATGAATCTTCTAAAAATACCTGCCCTTTGTCTTGCAGCCATGCTTTTTTCGGTTTCCTGTTCATCGACAAAGGAAATTTCTTATGACATCACAGGTCGCTCCGGAACACCCACAGCCGGCACCGTAACTTTCTTTCAAAAAGACGGTGAAGTGACCATGACAGTAAAAGCAAACGGTCTGACACCCGGTCTGCACGCAATCCATCTTCATGAAAAAGCGGATTGTTCGGCGCCTGATTTCACTTCGACAGGCGGTCACTGGAATCCTGCCGGGTCCGATCACGGACGCTGGGGCGCAGAACATTTTCACATGGGTGATATCGGTAATCTGAATGCAGATGCTGACGGCAATGCAGCAATGCTTTTTATTACAGACAAATGGTGCATCGGATGTAAAGATGCTTCGAAAAATATTATCGGAAAGGGAGTGATTATTCACGACACCCTTGATGATTTTCATACACAGCCGACCGGTAATGCAGGCGGCAGGGTTGGCTGCGTTGAAATCAAATAATTGATTTACCGCCTAAACCTTGGAATGAGCCTGATTTCTTCCGAATACCGGGCTCATTCTTTTTTTATTAAAATCTATAGAAAAATCCCAAACGCGCAAACGATCTGATGCCGACGCTGCTGTCAAAGAAAAGACCGTAATCATGACCGTATTTCAGTCCGAAAGGCGTCACATTCCAAGTCAGCACCGTCTTGCTGTCGTTTACTTTGCCGTTTGATACTTTATCGGTATAATTCAGCTTCATAAAAGTAATCCCAAAACCTGCACCCGAATAAACCTGAAATTTTCTTTCGGGCTTTCTCCACAGATAATTGACGTTTGGCAGCAGTGTGAGAAAATTTGCATCTGTGCCGTATCCGGTATTGTCATCATCAAAAAATTCATTCATCAGATCCAGGCCGTACTGCCATTTCTGATTCGGGCTGTAAAAAGAAATCGATGCATCGAGCACACCTTTGGCAGAAGCTCTTACTTCCTCGTTCTGATCAACCTGATTAAAGACCACATTAACAAAATCATAAGCAACCCCATAAAGTGAAGGCACACCGTAGGAAATCGAAATTTCTGTCTTTTGTGCATTTGTAAAACCAAGACCGAGAATCAGCAAAATCGAAAAAAGGATTTGTTTTGACATAATTTGAGTTTGAATGACGAATATACGATATAAATGCCTGTTTCTTATGTCTTTTGATTAGACTTCGATTCTATGAACTTTAAACCTTGTCTAAAAAATGTAGAGCCGAACGCCCATTCGTCTCCACAAAAACAAGGACAGACTGATTATCCTAACCAAATTCTTTCAACCGCATTTTACCCGGACCGATCCGCAGCGTGGATCATATTGTATAGCCAAAAGAGAACGCTGATAGAAAATGTTTTGGCGCTGTTTTTGGCGCGAAGCAAACCAAAAACTGTGACAAAACATCCGGCACCAAATCCATAAAGAATTCTTCAGTTTCCAAATAAATCCTCACAGCAATTTAAAAAATAAATTAACTTTATCCGAAATGAACCGAATGGAAGGTGTTATTAATTTGAATAATGGTCACGCGATACAATCGCGCGGCAGCGACGGAATTCTAATTTCAGGCGGTTCTAATTTGGGGAAGCCTACACCCAAAGCAATAAATAACTAAAAAGATGAAGCTGAAGATAATTATTTTAATACTTTTTGTTTTTAATTCATGCACTTCAAGTATTGAGCACTACCTTAATGACGGTGAACTACAACTTTGGGTTATTGTTGAATATAAATATGAGGGAGAAGAATTTGATGTAATTAACGACTTACACTTAAATTCTAATATAATTACTTTTAAAAAAGGAAATGATTGTATCATTCCTATCAACTATGCCGGAAAAAATAAAAATTTAGATGATAAAAAGGCAAAATGGTACATAGACGAAAAAAATTTAAATTTAAAAATCGAAACTTCAGGTAATAAATATTTCAATGGGGAATATACTGTTTGTATAAATAAAAAAGGTTATGGCCTGAGACCCACTGTAAATTTGAAATCTGAAAATATAGAAATGACTTTGGTGGGAGGTTTAAATGACAATATGAATATTCACGATAAATGGGAATGTCAAAACTGAAATTAAATTATTTTCACAAAACAATGTTGATGAAAGATAAAAACATTTTAACTGATTCGTGAATAATCAATTCAAATACAGAAGAAAGTGACAACCGGTGTAAGCATAAGGACAACAGATTAT
>JAVFAE010000240.1:0-2619 GCA_034002605.1 Weeksellaceae bacterium
AGATTATCCGAGTTAAAGAAGGGTGATCTGGTGGATGTGCTTGTACTAAGAGGAAGTGAAAAGTTAACTCTAAAAGTTCAACTCTGATTCTTTATTTGAGTATTTTTTATGAGTGGTGGAAACTAAATTCCACCACTCTTTTTTTTGACAATGAAAGTGCGTTTTTAAGCTTTAATCAAATATTTGGCCTCTTTTTTGCAACTTGTTAACAACTTATCCACATTTTTGTTGATAACTTTAAACAAAGTATTTTTTATATAATCAAGTCGTTTTTCAAATTTCATCGAAATTTTTTTTTGCAATAAATTAAATTATTCGTTTTTAGACGATAAAAAGGATTTTCTCATATTTTTTTTGTAAATTGGATTTGTCTTTTAATAGAGGAAAACTTCTGCCATCAAATTATGAAAGTTATCAACATTTTACAGAAGTGAAACCCTCTTAATATACTATTGATTATAATAACACTTTCAAGCCCTGTATAATTTTCAAACAAACAGTTAAACCATGCCACAAGATCAGTTAGCAACATTTCTTGATGAACAATATGTAATTACCGAACTCCCCTCTTTGAAAGTGGGTGAGTCGATTAATTTGAGTGGTATTACTTATATTATAAAAGGCTTGTTTTACCCCATTGAATCCCTTCCCGACGGCTTCTACTACGAAGCTGAAAATGAACGGAATGAAAAATTTCTGATAAAAATTCTCTTTAAATATCGAAATCCAAATTTTGAACCACGGGGAAGTGTACAAAATGATCTTCTAAAATTATCACATCCTGAACTTGCGATACCTGTTGAATTTGGTATCGGAATTAAAAAATTCAAGTTCAAATATTGTTTCGAGATTTACGAGTTACCTTCGAAAATTACACCTCTTGACAGAGTTGATATCTCCCCCGCCGCCGTAAGGAACAGTTTTATACCACAGATAAAAAATCTGCTCATTTTTCTACATGAACATGATTTTTATCTCCCTTTCCTTCACATATCGAATTTGTTTGTGATAGAGGGAGTTGAACCGCGATTGATGCTCTTTGGCTACGGGCATGCCCTTATGAAAAGCAAATTTCCGGTAATTGAAAAAACCCCTTTCAGTGAGGGAAATCTTTGTCGCTATTTTTATTCACCGGAAATCATCGAAGGTATGTATTCAGAAACCAGCGATTTCTTTTCCGTTGGTATGATCTTGATGCGACTCTTTTACCCTGAAACCTTTACTCCTTCTGTCTATACTTCTATTATCCAAAACGGACTGGAATTAAAACCTCTTATTGATTATCGGACAGATTTCTACGAGGTGAACTCACTTATTGAGGGATTAACTGTCTTCGAAGAACTTAATCGTTTTTCAATGGATGAAATCGATGATTTTATAGCCGGTAAAAGGGTTGTGCCTCACTATTATGGTGATCACTTCCTCTTTAAAGATGAAATTTCCCAGATTAGACTTCATAATCTGGGTGATTTGGTTGAAATGCTCAAACTTTCACCTGACAGGTTTATTTCCTACATAAAACAACCACAAAACCTTAAAGAGATTACAGACTGGTTAAATAATCTCGAGGGTGTTAAAGATTTGGTGGGACTAAAGAAAAGGTTCATCAGATATCAAAACATAGAACCTGAGTATTTTACCGAAGTGATTTTACGCCATCTGCTTCCAACATCGATTATTACACTCAATAATGTTGAATTTGATTTTCAAAATTCAGAAGACACAAAAAGACAATTGTTTCTGTATTTTCGTAATCTTGAACACTTGAACTACTACTATAAAGATGCCAACACCAAGTTTGAGTTGTTTAAATTTATGCTGGTTTGTGAAGAACTGGGTGCAAAGGATCCTGTCAAATATTCCCGGCTGCTTGAAGCCAAAGAGAGTCTTACCGGTTTTCTTGGTCTGGGTAGAGAAAATTATATCGATTCCCTCAGTAAAAAACAGATTCATGTTCAACCACTTCAATGGGTTCAAATTTTTCATCACTTTATAGAGAATAAATTTGTCAGAACCTTAGAGGGGACAAAACTTGAGAAACTTGAAGATTTTGCCTTTTATCTCGCCCAACATCCGGAATTGATGTCGGATGACTATCGCTATCATGATATTGTGCTTTTCCTTAAATGGAACGGGATAGAGGTGGTAAAAGGAAAATCTTTTAAATCACTCGTTTTTGATATTTTGGAAAACAAAGTTGAGTGTAATGTTGTCCTCGGTAAAATTGAGGAGACAGAAGCCGGTTATTTCAAGGCTCTCTACTCGTTTAGATACTCACTTACAAATTACTTCAGTTCCATGGGAGTTGATCTTCCTTTTGCTACTGAAATAAAACAGCAATATGCATACAAATTCAAAAAGAGTGGATTTGGTTTTATTAAACCGATATATGAAAATTTTTTCAAACACCTCGAAACAGAGCATTCGATTATAATTTCTAAAATTCCGGAAGTTGAAAAACAACAAATTTTAGACACTTTTAAAGCCACATTAAAAACTGAATTAAACTGGAGAACAATATCAATTAACCTCCTGGTTGCCACGGGATTGGGATTTGTCACTTCAAATTTTGGAATCGATTATATGATCTCCGAAAAAGTGAACTGGTACCTCGCTTCA
>JAVFAE010000241.1:0-2605 GCA_034002605.1 Weeksellaceae bacterium
ATAATGTTTTTTGATAAAGGAAAAATATTTTTGTTTTTTTCAAAATAATTTAAAATATCCACTTCCGAAACCGAATCTGAAATGGTTTTTTCGATTAGATAATTATTATAAGCATTAATGAGCAAATCCTGTCGGTATTCCACCATTTTATTTTCAATTTCCTTCAAAGTCAATTCGTCAATATTTTCTTCAGCTTTATCCACGATGGCTTTTTTCTTCACCCATTCTTCAATATACAGATTGACTAATTTTGTGCTGTCTTCTTTTGTATAATCTTGTGGAAGAATCAGTAAAATATCCTGATCGGTCAAAAAATGTTTACCGTACTGAACGATGATTTTCTCATTTTCGCCTTTTTGTTTGGTGAAATTCAATTTTCCTTTACAGGCTATCAAAGCGATGCCTAATCCAATGCTTATTATAATTTTTTTCATTCTTTCTTAATCTGAGAAAGCACAAGTATAATACAAACAAATTAAAATTGTTTTTAGTATTAACCCATTACTTTCATTGCAGAATTATAAGCAGATTCAAATGCGAATAGATTCAATCCATGTTCTGCTTTTACACTTTCTGCATAAGTAATTAATTTTTCTGTCGGGACATTTCCCACTAAATCATTTTTTGCCATAGGACAACCTCCGTATCCTTTTATAGCTCCGTCAAAACGACGACAACCTTTTCGGTAAGCCGCATCGACTTTATCAAACCAAGCGTTATACTCGGAATGGAAATGCGCTCCGAATTCAATTTCCGGATATTTAGGTATCAAAGTTTCAAATAAATTCTCTACATCTTCTTTGTGCGCCACAGAAGTTGTGTCAGACAAATTAATTCGTTTGATACCAATATCGGCAAAACGTTTTGTCCATTCTTTTACCAAATCAACGCTCCATTCATCACCATACGGATTTCCAAATGCCATTGAAAAATAAATCAAAAGTTCCTTACTCGTTCCATCTAATTTTTTCTGAATAGCTTGTACACACTGAAAAGCGGTTTCACGACTTTTATTGGTGTTATCATATTGAAATTGTTCTGAAATTGAAAAAGGAAATCCTAAAAAATCAACATTTTCATGTTTTAAAGCTCGCTCTGCTCCTCCTTCACTTGCAACGATAACCGACAATTTTGAAGAATGTTCAACTTCTTTTACTGCTTCCAATAACTCGGCTGTATCCGCCATTTGAGGAATAATTTTGGGCGAAACAAAACTTCCCGCATCAATTGTATCAAAACCAACTTTTAGTAATCTATGTAAATGTTCAATTTTTTTATCTGTCGCAATAAAATCATGGATTCCCTGCATCGCATCACGCGGACAATCCACAATCTTTATAAATTCACTCATTTTTATTTGCATTTTGGAGGCTGAAAGATATAGAATTTCCTACTTTTACAAAAAAAATTTATAGAAATGGATCAAATATGGAGTAACAAATTAAAAGAAAGATTCTTAAAATACGTGAGTTTTTATTCAGAAAGTATTCCTTTTGTTGAGGAATTTCCGAGTTCAAAAAGACAATGGGACATAGCAAATTATTTGTATGAAGAATTGAAATCCTTAGGTTTAGCCGATGTTTCCATCGATGATAACGCCTATGTAATGGGGTTTTTACCTTCCAATATCGACAAAGAAATTCCAACCGTTGGTTTTGTTTCGCATTTTGATACTTCTCCTGATTATTCCGGAGAAAATGTGAACCCGATTATTACCAAAAATTACGACGGAGGCATTATTACACTGAATGAAAAATTAAAAATGGTTTTAGATCCGGAAGAATTTCCTGAATTAAGACAATACAAAGGTCAAACTATCATTTCAACAGACGGAACAACTTTATTAGGTGCGGATGACAAAGCCGGAGTTGCTGAAATTGTAACGGCAATGGAATATTTATTAGCTCATCCGGAAATCAAACACGGACGAATCGCAGTTGGTTTTACGCCGGACGAAGAAGTGGGGCGAGGTGCTGACTTTTTTCCGGTTGAAAAATTTGGTTGTGAATGGGCTTATACCATGGACGGAAGTGAAATCGGGGAATTGGAATATGAAAATTTCAATGCAGCTTATGCACATCTTAAATTCTTTGGAAAAAGTGTTCATCCCGGTTACGCCAAAAATCAGTTGGTAAATGCTACAACTTTAGCAAGAGAATTTGCCGATAAATTGCCTTTTGATGAAGTACCGGAATTAACTGAAGGTCGAGAAGGTTTTTTCCATTTGACTCAATTCAAAGGAAATGTTTCAGAAGCTGAAATTCAATACATTATCCGCGACCATGACATGGAACACTTTAAAGCGAGAAAAGAATTGATTCAGCAGATTACAGACGAAATGAAAGAGGAATATGGCGAAAACCGAATTGAATTGGACATGAAAGACCAATATTATAATATGGTGGAAAAAGTCAAAGAGAAATTTGAATCGGTAGAAATTGCAAAAAAAGCATTTGAAGATTTGGGAATTGCACCCAATATTAAACCAATTCGTGGTGGAACTGATGGTTCTCGATTGAGTTTCATGGGATTGCCTTGTCCGAATATTTTTGCAGGCGGACATAATTTCCACGGGCCGTATGAATTCGTTCCTTTGGAATCCATG
>JAVFAE010000242.1:0-2592 GCA_034002605.1 Weeksellaceae bacterium
CGAAAAGTTACGGCCTATCAATTGGTTAAGAGTGCTACTTCGGTGGGAGCTAATTTTCGTGCTTCTCGTCGTGCCAGAAGTGATAAAGAGTTTGTAGCTAAACTTCAAATTGTTTTAGAGGAAGTTGATGAATGTTGCTATTGGCTGGAAATAATTCAGGAATTAAAATGGGCAGATGTTGATGATCTATTAAAAGAAGCAAATGAATTAACGGCCATTATAGTAAGTATCTTAAAAAAGATGAATGATAAACTGAAGAATAAGAAATGATTTTTTCAATTTCAATTTTTAATAGAAAACACAAATTATATATTAACAACAAGTTAGGGTTTTAATTTTCTAAATTCTAACTTTTAAATTCAAACTTTAGCATGCAAAAACAAGCGAATTTCGAACTTCGAACTTCGATTTTCGCCAAACATAACTTTAAAAACAAACAAAATGCAAAAACAAGCACTCATCAGTGTTTCGGACAAATCCAACTTAATTGAATTCGCGAATTTTCTCGCCGGAAAAGGATACAAAATCCTTTCGACAGGAGGAACTTTCAAACACCTTCAGGACAATGGAATCCAAGTGACCGAAGTCAAAGAGGTTACCGGTTTTCCTGAAATCCTGGACGGAAGAGTGAAATCGCTTCATCCGGCCATTCACGGTGGAATCATGGCGCGACGATCCGATGAAAATCACATGAAAACTTTGGCGGAACATCAGATTAATCCCATCGATATTGTGGTGGTGAATTTGTATCCGTTCTTTGCCAAAATGAACACCGGACTTTCCGAAGCCGAAATGATTGAATTCATCGACATCGGCGGACCTTCCATGTTGCGTTCTTCGGCCAAAAACTTTTACGATGTAACGGTCGTAACCGATGCCAATGATTATGAATTAATTCAAAAAGAAATCGAAGAAAACGGTTCCACAAAACTGGAAACCCGCCGACTCCTTGCCGGAAAAGTTTTCAACTTGACTGCAGCTTATGACGCCGCAATTTCATCTTATATTTTGAATGAAGAATTTCCGCATTTCTTAGAGTCTTCTTATGAGAAAGTGATGGATCTTCGTTATGGCGAAAATCCGCATCAGAAAGCGGCTTATTATGTCGATAAAACCCGAAACGGCGCAATGAAAGATTTCGAATATCTGCAAGGAAAAGAATTGTCTTTCAACAACATTCGCGATATGGATTTGGCGTACAAAGTGGTTTCGGAATTTGAGGAAATTACTTGCTGTGCGGTGAAACATTCCACGCCTTGCGGAGTTGCGATTGGAAATTCGGTGGACGAGGCTTATCAGAAAGCTTATGAATGTGACCCGGTGTCAATTTTTGGCGGAATAATCGCTTTCAATGCGGAAGTGAACGAATCTACGGCCGAAGAATTAAACAAAATATTTCTGGAAATTGTCATTGCACCTGCCTTCACAGAAGGGGCTTTGGAGGTTTTCAAATCCAAGAAGAATTTAAGAATTATCAAAGTAAATAATCCGGTTTCGAACCGAGTGAGTTATGCAAAAGTGGACGGTGGACTTTTGGTTCAAAGTCTTGACAATCAATTCTCAACCGATTTGAAAGTAGTAACAGAAAAACAACCGACCGAAAAGCAAATGACTGATTTGGTATTTGCACAGAAAATCGTGAAATGGGTGAAATCCAATGCGATTGTAGTGGCAACCAACGGACAAGCTTTCGGAATCGGAGGCGGACAAACCAATCGGATTTGGGCAGCGCAACAAGCCATCGAACGAGCGAAACGCATACAATCAAAAGAATTGGTATTGGCTTCGGATGCGTTTTTTCCGTTCCGCGATACGGTTGATTTCGCTGCTGAAAATGGAATTACCGCGATCATTCAGCCGGGCGGTTCCGTGAAAGATCAGGAAAGCATCGATGCTTGCAACGAGCACGGAATTCCGATGGTCTTTACCGGAATGAGACATTTTTTACATTGATTAAAAAGTGAAGATGAAAGAATCTGTTGGAATTTAAGACCAGACAGTTTTTTTGAAAATTATTTTTTTAAATTGCTTCCATGATTTTCAATCTAAACCTGATTTATTCCCAAATCAATCCTTTTCTTCCGATTGTATTCTGTTGGCTCGGAATTTTTTTATTTTTCGCCGGAATTTCATTTTGGCTTTGTAGAAAAGGTAATCGTATCAAGCGAAATCTGAAAACCGATGCTGAAACGAAATTCTTTCAGAATATTGAGATTCATGTCGTCAGCAAAAGTAAATTGGGCTACAATTTATCCATTCCCTGCAAAATTGATTTGGCAGTTGGGCACGATGAAATTCATTTCTTGCCGGGGAAGTTCAATGTGTTTATTCTGACGAATCTGATTCCGTCTTCGGTAAATTTTAAAACACATGAAATTGAAATTCATCCTGAATTTTCAAAATCATTGAAATTGAAATTCGACACCGATGCTTTGCAAGCTTTTTTTAAAAGATTGTATTTGCTGCGTACAAAATTCGAAATTACACTGACATGTCAGAGCAACAAACTAAGACAGGAATTGTTGGAATTCATCGTAAAAAATTGATTGAATAAGTTTTTGTTGAGTAAATTGTAATGCCCGATTTGCTGTT
>JAVFAE010000243.1:0-2566 GCA_034002605.1 Weeksellaceae bacterium
TCTGGGCAGCTTACGATGTTCCTCGTCATCTTTGGCATTTTTCTCCAAAATGTTTCGAAGCACTTTTAAAACATCACGGTATGATTATTGAAAAAATTTACCCGCTTTGGTTTGATAGTTATTATGTAAGTTTGCTTTCTGAAAAGTACAGAAAAACAAAATTAGGATTTTTTAGAGCTCTATTTATTGGCACATTTTCTAATTTTTTAGCTTTATTTTCAAAAAGTTATTCTTCTGTCGTCTATAAAATTAAAATAAAAGGAATTAAATAAATAAATTTATCGTCAACCTACAAAACTTCGTTTTTTGAGAAAAAATAGCTTAAATCGAATTTAAAAGGGTCGTTTTTTAGTAGAATTAATAATCAATTTTAACAATATGAAAAAATTAGCAGTATTCAGTTTACTTTCTTTCCTAATCTTTGTTTCATGTGCAGAATCAAAGGCAGTAGTAGAAAGTGGAAAAGTAATTCGTGGAGATTGGGTTATTTCCAGTGTTTCAGTCGAAGGAATTGAAGCAAAAAACATTGAAGCGAAAGTATTTGACCAAGCCAGTTTCTTGTGTTATGCAGGAAGTCAATGGCATTTAGTGCAGAACAATTCAAGTGGTTATTATACTTTAAGAGGAGGTTCCGGCTGTCCTTCAGAAACAACCAACATCAAATGGTTCATCACTGAAGTCAATGGTTATACCGAATTTAAATTTAAAAAAGTATATTCGGGTGAAAAACCTAAAAATGTAACAGATGGATACAGTTTGAGAGTAGTTTACCAAGGGAAAGACTCTTTTATTTTAGCACAAGATTTACTTTTTGAAGGAAAACCTATTCAAATTTTATATACTTTTTCTAAATAAACTCATTTCAAAAATAAAAAATAAAAAAAATGAAAAAATTAAATTTAAAATTAACCGCTTTTGTTTTGTCTTTCGGACTTTTATTCACCGGCTGTGAAGCACTTCAAAATATGAATAACACTCAAAAAGGAGCCGCTATTGGAGCCGGTTCAGGAGCTGTTGTAGGCGGTGTAATCGGTAATAATGTAGGAAGTAAAGACAATGCCGTTTTAGGTGCTTTAATCGGAGCGGTTGTAGGGGGAGTTGCCGGTGGTTTAATCGGTAATAAAATGGATAAACAAGCTCAAAAAATTGAAAATACACTTCCGGGAGCTGAAGTTGTTCGTTCTGCTGAAGGAATTCAGGTGATTTTAGATGAAAAATCAGATGTTCGTTTTGAATACAATAGTTCTGAATTGACTGCTCAGGCAAAAACTAATTTAAATAAATTAATCCCAATTTTCAACGAATATCCTGATACTGATATTTTAATTGTAGGCTATACGGATGGGGTTGGCTCGCAAGAATATAATTTGCCTTTATCTGAAAGAAGAGCAGCTTCTGTCGTAAATTATTTGAAAGCAAACGGCATTTCGAGCAATCGTTTATCGTCTTTGGGCCAAGGAAAAGAAAATCCGAGAGGCGATAATTCAACTGAAGCCGGGCGTGCTCAAAACCGTCGTGTGGAATTTGCTATTACAGCTAACCAAAAAATGAAAGAAGAAGCCCAAAAAGAAGCCGGGTATTAAAAATATATTATATTCTTCTGATAATCAACAAAAAACGGGTTTTAATTTTATAAAACCCGTTTTTTTATTATTCGATAAACATCATTTCCCTTAATTTAGGAAAAGGCCAAATTTCATCATCTGTTAGAACTTCTAATTTATCTATTTCATAACGAATTGCATCAAAAAACGATAAAACCTTATCTCGATAAGCAAATGCTTTTTCTTTATTATCCTTGATTTTATTCGCTTCTTTACGATTTTCCTGCATTTGAGCAGATAATTTTTGTAAAGTATCCAAACGTTTGGCTATTTTAGTCAATAATTTTTTCTGAACAGATACAAGAGATGTATCTTCTTTTCCAAAAACTTCTTCAAGTCCTTTAATATTCTGAATCAATGTATTTTGATAAGTAATTACTGCAGGAATCAAATTGGATAAAATCAATTCACTCAGAATCCGTGCTTCAATCTGAATTTGTTTAATATATTTCTCATACTCAATATCTTGACGAGCTACTAATTCTCTTTTAGAAAATATTTTCATTTCTTCAAAAAGTTGAATTACTTTTTCATCTTCCCAAATTTCCAATGCAGCCGGCGTATCTTTCAAATTTTTTAATCCTCTTTTTTCAGCTTCATTTTTCCATTCCTCACTGTATCCATTTCCTTCAAAACGAATAGCTTTAGAAGCTTTAATCAATTTTTGCAGTTCTTTTAAAATAGCTTCATCTTTACCCATTCCATCTTCTATTCTTTTGTCCACATCTTGCTTAAACTCTCTTAACTGCTTAGCAACAATTGTATTCAATGCAATCATTGGCTGAGCGCAATTTGCAGAAGATCCAACAGCCCGGTATTCAAATTTATTTCCGGTAAAAGCAATAGGAGATGTCCGATTCCGGTCAGTATTATCCAGAAGAAGTTGAGGAATTTTTCCGATATTTAATTTCAATTCTGTTTTATCATCCGGAGTCATTTTTCCTGCTTTTATACTTTTTTCT
>JAVFAE010000244.1:0-2536 GCA_034002605.1 Weeksellaceae bacterium
TATAGTTGACGATGAACAACATGCTTACGAACTAAGAAGACAGGGATTTAATGCCGTACAAATAGAATATGCAAAACATCCTCGCGGAGAAAAAATAGGACCGGTAATGGAAAATCAGAATAACGGTTCTACGGTAAGAGCCGTATGGGACGAGAACTCCGGGAAAATTTACGTATATTCAAATTCCGAAGACGGATTGAATGGCGTTAATATACGCGAAGTAAAAGAAGCGCTGCAGCGGCTGCATAACGAGGGCAAAGAATTTGAAGCTTTTAAAGAAATAACAAAAATAATACTGCCGGATTCACATGCCGGAATAAGCGCCGTAATAAATAAAATGTTGAACAAAGAAAAAGATTCAGTGACAAGACCTAATAAAGAAATTAATTTGGACGTCAGAACAAACAGAGCAAATTTTGAAGCTTTATGCCGTGATAATTTTAAAAACGGCATACATGTTATGACAATAAGCACAAAACAGGCTAAATCCAACAGAAAAACAATAAAAGCTTATCAGGAATCGGGAATGGCTTTTATATTGGCTCCAAGCAAGGGCGAATCGGCTGAATATATAATCCGTGAAAGTGAAAAATTTGAACTTAACGGAGCGGTGCTGATTCTGAAAGAAGTTCCTGAAAACCGTCAGAAAATAATATTGGAAAAGGCAGGCGATTTTGCGGCTAAAAGCATGATGAATAAAAAACTGGCAGCCGGAATTCATATATATGCTGAAGATATTCCGGAAAGATTGTTTGATATTGATATTCATCAAAAATACGGAATAATACCCGTTTTTGAAAATATGCGTGACGCAAAATTATATCTCAGCGAAACGGGAAAAAAATATACCGTAAAAATATCTGAAGAAATAAGCTCCGCGGATATGGAACAAATATTAAACAATGATGATGTTTACGGAATAATGGCAGATGAAAAAGGAATTGAAAAAATAAGAAACAGAAGCGTTATAACGGATACAATAACGGAAATATTTAAACCGAAAACAGCCAAACAATTATTTGAAACTGAACAATGGAAAATACGAAACGCCGCGCAAAAGTTTGATATCCCGGATATAGAAAGCGCTTTAAAACATGACGGTGTTTTGAGCGGATTCCTTTCCGAAATTGATAATTTCCTCGGGGATGAAGAAAAAATCGAAGACGCAGTTACGGTTCTTTTAAACGAACAAGATTTACTGGCCGGTTTTACGAGAGCCAGAGTCGAGCATCTTATGGATACCGGAAGATACGCCGAAGCGGTAGGGTGTATAAAAGCCGCGGTTATGAATTCCGTTGAGCAAAGAATAATTACAAATGAAATAGATATAGAAGAATATAATAAATATATGGGCGGAAAATTCAGAGACGCAAGAGCGATTCTTTTAATAAAATTAATAATGGCCGGAAAAAACATTGAAGACTTAAAAGACGCTGACGGTTTTATAAATTCAAATATGACCGCCGCGGAATATTTAAACGGAGTAGTACTTAAAGAAATCAATCAATATATAAGGGAAATATTAAACGAAGGTTATTCAGTAAAACCGCTGTCAGATGAACAGGAAACGGTCGCCGCCGTTGATATTTATAATAAATTTGATATATTGGCGCAGGATTTATTTAAGAATGAAGGTATTACCGAAAACGTTAAGATATCAACATTTGCTGTTAAGAGTATATTGGGCGCGGCATAATAATTGAATCCGCGTAAAAAATTCCGTTAACTTAGATTGTGCGGAATTTTTTTATTGCGGCATTATTTTTTATAATTAAAAAATGATAGAATTACCGAAAACGGAAAAATATAAAATGTTTATAGAAAGTTCGGATAATAAAATTATTAAACAAATAGTTTCGTTAAAAGATAAAAAAACAAGAGACGAAACCGGTTTGTTTATCGTTGAAGGAGAAAAACAGGTAAAAGAAATACCTGACGGCTGGGAAATAAAATACGTTGTTTTGACTGACAGGAACGCAAAAAATAATTTTTCGCATGTTTACTTCACTACCGAAAAAATATTCAAAAAAATATCCGATACGGCTACTCCGCAGGGAATATTGGCGGTTGTAAAAAGACCCGATTATAATCTCTCGGAAATTTTGTCGCTGCCGACCGGTTTATTTATCATTATAGATTCTTTGCAGGATCCCGGCAATCTCGGCACAATAATAAGAACGGCGCATGCTTACGGCGTTAAAGGCGTTTTTATATCAAAAAACAGCATAGACGTATTTAACGGCAAAGTCGTCCGCGCCACGATGGGTTCTATTTTTAAGGTCCCCATATTCCGTGAATGCGACACAAAATCGCTTATAACGGAGTTTAAAAAAAATAAAATAAAAACTTATGCTTTGGCGCTTGAAACGGATAAATTCGTATCCGATGTTAAATTTGAAAAAAAAGTTGCGATTATAATAGGAAATGAATCAAAAGGCGTTAACGCCGATATTTTAAAATCAGCCGACGACGTCATAAAAATTAAAATGTTTGCCGAAATTGATTCTTTGAACGCCGCCGTGGCATGTTCAGTCGC
>JAVFAE010000245.1:0-2534 GCA_034002605.1 Weeksellaceae bacterium
CATCGCATTCGTAAAGAATTTGAAATGGATGATGAAGAAATTAGAACGATTGTTTCTGATGTAACTTTCAAAAAATTCTTTAGCGAATTAAAAGGCGAGGAATTAAAAACGGCTCCAAAAGGTTTTGATAAAACGCATCCTGCCATTGATTTAATTCGTAAAAAACAATATTTATTAACCCGTAGTTTTTCAGATAAAGAAGTTTTGGCTCCTAATTTTCAGGAAGATGTTTTAGCGACTTTTCAAGCAATGCGACCATTCTTCGACTATATGAGCGAAGTTTTGAGTACTGATTTGAATGGAGAATCTTTGTATAATTAGTCAATTTTCAATGTGCCGATGTGTCAATTATTTTCTTTCCATTGGCACATTGACTAATTGTCTAATTGACACATTGACTAATTGTCTCATTGACACATTAAATAATCTGAATTTGACTTTTTAAACGTTCGATTAATAAATTCATCATGCGTTTGTTTAAATTGGATGAATTTTGAGTGTATTCTTTGTATTCGGAAACAGTAAACATTCCGAATACAATTCCTTTTAATGAATTTCGGAACTTGATATCGCGTTGGATCGCGTTTTCAATGTAATTTTCTTTTTTCTCTGGAGAAAGTGAGAAATACACGCCTTTTTGTTTCATGGCGTAATTTCTAAAAACTTCAATAAACAATTCATTTTGGAATTTCAAAATAGGTCGCAATGTCTGATTTTGAAACTTTTCTTCTGAACTTGATTGTTCGGTGATTACACCGATACCAGCACCTCTAATTTCTAAAAGCGATTCGTCTTTCGTTTTCATAATAAAGTGAATTTGTTTGAATTAAAGTTAAAAAAAATAACCTCCAATTTCTTGAAGGATACTTTAAGTTATTAAGAATCAGTTGTTAATTACTTTATTCAGTAGCTATTTTAGAGCTTGAAGAACTTAGTTCAGACACCTCCAAATCAAAATAAGGTAATGAAGCAATAACATGATCAAAAATATCAGCCATAATATGTTCGTAATTTAACCACGTTTTATCTTTGGAAAAACAATAAATTTCTAATGGAATTCCCTTTTCTGTGGGTTGTAAATGACGCACCATTAAGCTCATTTCTTTATTGATACCTGGATGCGATAGAATATATTCGTTAATATATTTTCTAAACAAACCTAAATTGGTTAGATTTCTTCCATTAACAATCACACTTTTATCAATTCCGTTATGTGTATTGTATTTGTCAATATCCGCTTGACGGTGTTCGATATAAGAAGTTAAATGCTGAATTTTTTTAAAATTTTCTAATTCTTCAGATTGAATAAAACGTACCGAATTGGCTTTAATCAAAATATGACGCTTGATTCTTCTTCCATCAGAATCTAACATTCCTCTCCAGTTTTTAAAACTATCCGATATTAAACTGTAGGTTGGAATCGTAGTTGTTGTATTATCAAAATTTCTAACTTTTACAGTAGCTAAATTTATTTCGATGACATCACCATCGGCACCAAATTTTTCCATCGTAATCCAGTCGCCAATATGCACCATGTCATTTACTGAAACGGAAATACTGGCTACAAATCCTAAAATGGTATCTCTAAAAATTAAGATAATAATCGCAGAAATAGAACCAAAAGTGGTTAACAAAGTAGTTTTACTTACGTCGAAAAGAATTAATACAAATGACACAATTCCAAATAACCACAAAAACAACATGATGACTTGAATATAACTGTCAATCGGCTTATCACTAAATCGTGGTTTTTGTTTTAAATAATCTCGAAGTGAATTAAAAATACTTCGGGTAATCCAAAGCGATAAAATGATAATATATATTTTAATTCCTTTTTCAAAAATATATTCCCAGTAAGTAAAATTCTTCAGAATTACGGGAACCGTTTTATAAATAAAAAGTAGTGGAACTAAATGTGCTAAATATTTTGCTGTTTTATTGGCTACTAAAAAATCATCAAATGTAGATTTAGTTCTCGCAGCTACAATAGCAAGAAAAATTATAAACAGCTTTTTAAAAAGATAATCTAAAAGATAAGCAACAACAATAAGTACAACGATGTTAATGAACAGATTCAAATAAGAAGCTACATCATTACTAAAGTTGAGACTTTTAAAAATATCATATGCCCAATTAAAGATTTTCATTATGCAGTTTGAAAGTATTTTTTATCAATGTAAAAAGTACCAAATGGAAAAATCGATGCCAAACAAACAATTGCTAATGTTTTAGTATTCCATTTTTGTTCACTTTTTATCATAAATGCAAAAGCAATATACAACATAAAAAGAATTCCATGAGCCATTCCAATGTTTTTAACATATATTGGATCATTAGCAATATATTTCATTGGCATAGCAAAAAAATACAAAGTAAGAGTTGAAATTCCTTCTAATAAAGAAATTGAACGAAAAGATTTTATCATGATAAAGCAGAATAAATTACAAATCCATAAATTATAAAACGGAAGAAACGAAGTAAACCAAACAAGAAGAAATGTTTTCTCGAGTAGTTAATCATTCCGGCAGCCAAAC
>JAVFAE010000246.1:0-2527 GCA_034002605.1 Weeksellaceae bacterium
TCAATAACATACATTTTTAATACCTTTTTTACCGGTAGTAACGTAACCTTTGATTAAAAAACCCAAAATTGTCTCCAGATTATTTCTATCAGTGGTGATCAAAGATGAAGTGTTTTAATTTCGTAATTAAATTTATAATAAACACTTCTGTCAGAATTCGCCTTTAAATGACAAATTTGGGATCAAAATTCTGTTCATTTTCATGCATGAAAAGTTGTGTAATAACGACTACTATCTTTAAAAATTTACACTCAAACTATTTGAAATTATGATATATTATTTCTCGTACATATTCTTTGATGTTTTAGGACAATACATCAATTATTCATAAAATTAATTTGCTTGTTTCTAATAAAATATGTAGAAATAACATAATAATTGCTTTTATCATAACCTTTTTCAGTAGGAAAACCACCACAGAAGAATAAATATTTTCCGTCGTAACTTATACTTGGAAACCAGATATTTTCAATTTTCAGATAACTGCTTAAACATTCCGGATGTGACCACGAATTGTCAGTATTTTTAAAACATACATAAAGATTCATCATTTTTGAATATCCGGCAGGGCGATTTGAAATAAAGAGTAAATATCTGCCATCTTGCGAAATAATAGGCTCGGTATCTTCATAAACAGAATTAATATTTCCATTTAATTTGATAGGTTCTGAATACTTTCCGTTTTCATATTTTGAATAATAAATATCTGATTTTGTACTTTCGGAATTTCTTGTAAACCATAATGTCCCGTCTTTCCCTATCCACGGTCTTCCTTCATCGGCTTTTGTATTTATCGGCAATCCGATATTCAAAGGTTCACCCCATCCGCTTTCTTTTCGTTCTCTATAAAAAATATCCAAATCTTTTAAGATTTCTTTATCATCTTTATTGTATCTGGATTGATAATAAACACGTTGTCCGTCGGGTGAATAGCAAGGGCTTGTTTCTTTATAATTAACATTAAGAAATGAGTTTTCGGGTTCAGACCATGTAGTGTCATTCAATTTCTTGATTATAAATCGTTTTTCTAACCGGGAAGTCGTAATTACCCAAAATGCTTCATTTCCGTTTGGCGAGAATGCCAATCGTCCGTGAACATAGCCAAACTGATTAAAATAATCAGGCAAATAAATTTGTGGAATGGTGTCGCGATTTTTTGCTTCAAAATTTTGCGTATGATCAAAACTAAAGTTATTGAAAAATAAAGTAAATAAGGTAATAATTAAAATCTTATACATACTATTTCTCTTTTTTATTATTGAAAATCAAATCAGTTGAAACGTAATATATATCACCGTTTTCATTTATTCTGCGATGAAAAAACAGATATTTGCCATCAGGAGAAATACTTGCAGCAAATTCGGTAAATGTTTGATTTATTTCTTTCGTTAATTTTTCGGGATTTGTCCAGGTGCCGTCAAAATTATTGTAGGAAATTAAAATTTCCGATTTCCCCAAACCTTGTTTTTGAGCGTCAAAAATAAGATAACTCTCATCAGCAGCAATAAACGGATGTGCTGGACGAAAGTTGTTAATATTATCAGGCAATAAAACAGGCTCTGAATATTTTCCGTTTTTTAACACTGAGCGATAAATGCCAAATTTATTCAGATATTTTCCCGAAAAATATAAAGTTTTATCGAGAGTTGATGAAATTGACATACAGAATTCAATATTAGGATTTTCATCAAAAAATTTCGCTTTACTCCATCCTTTTTCTGTTTTAGAACAAAACCAAATATTTCCGGGAGCCTTAACGCCTGTAGGTTTTTCTTTTTCCGAATAAAAAAATAATGTTTTACCGTCGGGAGTAACAGTCGGCAAAAATTCAAAGTTATCAGAGCTAAAATCAGCCCTTTCTGGCTTAAGCCATTTGCCGTTTTCTTTTTTTAAAACGAGAATTCTGTTATCGTTTCCTTCATATCTTTCTCGGCTTGTGAAAAATATTTCATTATTATCTGGCGAAAAAGTAATTCCGAATTCGTAGTTTTTTGTCGAGATTGTATCGGGCTTATAAATAAGAGGAAAAGTAATAATCAGGTTTGTATGGCTGAACAATAAATTAAATAAAACAATCAGATAATTAAACATATGCTTTACTTTTTTATTTTTTCAATTGATTTATAATTAGTTTAGCATATTCACTATTAGCATATAGCGGGTCAATATCCAATGCTTTTTGATAGTTATTTATTGCAGATGTTGTATCGTGAATTAGCAAACAAACTTCAGCATAACTGTCAAAAGCATTTGCCGAATTTGGAAATTTTATGATATTCAGTTCAAAAATTTTCAATGCATCAAAATATCTGTTCAATTCAATTAATTCGTAACCGATTTCATTTATTTGATTTTCTCTAAATAAAGTGAACTTGTTGGTAGTCAAAAATTCAAATTTTTCAAGTTTTTCTGAGATTTTATTGTCGTGAAGAAATTTTTTGAGTGCTATTTCTCCAAATATTTTGGGTTCCTCCATTTGAGTATTTGTAATGATTTCTAAAATTGTGTCGTATATTTTGTAAGTTTC
>JAVFAE010000247.1:0-2520 GCA_034002605.1 Weeksellaceae bacterium
TCAATTTCCACCAAAGCCAGGCGAAATGTGCAAGTTTTGTGATTTTAAAGGAATTTGTGAATTTGCTAAATTATAATATATGTCTATTGCTGAAGAAATAATTAACGAAATCGACGACGAAGAAAGAATAATTTCGCCAGTCGGCAAAAAAAATGAAGAAGCCTTCGACCGTTCTTTGCGGCCAAAGAATTTTGTTGATTATGTTGGTCAAGAAAAAATAAAAACCAGTTTGAAAATTACTCTCGGGGCGGCAAAAAATCGTCAAGAAACAATCGAGCATGTTTTGCTTTATGGTGCTCCAGGATTGGGGAAAACAACTTTGGCACATGTGATTGCTAACGAGGCTGGGGCAAATTTGCGAATTACCTCTGGACCAGCGATTGAAAAAACTGGTGACTTGGCGGCAATTCTTAGTAATCTGGAAGAAGGAGATTTTTTATTTATTGATGAAATTCATCGTCTAAACAAAAATATTGAAGAAGTGCTTTATCCGGCAATGGAAGATTTTGCTTTGGATATTGTGATGGGAAAAGGTCCGAGCGCGAGAACTTTGCGTTTGGATTTGCCGCATTTCACAATTATTGGTGCTACCACTTTGGCTAGTTTGCTTTCTGCTCCTCTGCGTGATCGTTTTGGCTTGATTCATCATCTGGATTTCTATCAGGAAAAAGATTTGGCGCAAATCATCAAACGCAGCGCTGGTTTGCTCAAGGTTGATATCACGCCAGAAGCAATTGAAGAAATTTCTTCCCGCTCCCGCCGCACCCCAAGAATTGCTAATCGCTTATTGAGAAGAGTAAGAGATTTTTGTGATTTTCACGGCGGCGGAAAAATTGATCAGAAGCGCTGTTTGGAAGCTTTTTCTTTAATGGAGGTTGATTCTTTGGGTTTGGATGCGATTGATCGAAAATTATTAACTACGATTTTGGAAAAATTTTCCGGTGGTCCAGTTGGCTTGAATACTCTTGCTGCTAGTACTGGTGAAGAAATTGAGACAATCGAAAATGTCTATGAACCGTATTTATTGCAATTAGGATTTTTGGATCGCACACCGCGCGGCCGAGTTACTACTGAATTAGCCAAAAAACATTTGGGATTATGAAGGATTATCAATTAAGCGACTTTGATTATATTTTGCCGCCAGAATTAATTGCTCAAGAAGCAATGGTTCCAAGGGATCACTCACGGTTATTAGTTCTAGATTCTAATAATGGAAAAATTTCCCACCAGCATTTTTTTGATTTGCCAAAATTATTACAAACGGGAGACTTGTTGGTGCTTAATGATTCAAAAGTTTTTCCGGCTCGTCTGTTGGGAAAGAAAAAAAATACCGGAGGACAGGTGGAAGTTTTTCTTCATCAAAAAATAAATGAAGACACTTGGGAGTGTTTGATTGGCGGCAAAGTAAAACCGCAAACTGAAATAGAATTTAGTGCTGAAGATAATTTTTTTGCCACAACAATCAGTAAACAGGAAAATGTTTGGCAAGTAAAATTTAGTTTAAAAGAAGAACTTTTGATGAAAGCGATTTTTAAATTCGGCCACACCCCTCTTCCTCCTTATATTAAGAGTATTCACGATGAAGAATTTGAAAGAAAGCGTTATCAGACTATTTATGCTGATGATAAAAAACTAGGTTCAGCTGCTGCGCCGACTGCTGGCCTTCATTTTACTCCGGAGCTATTGAAAGAAATTAGCGCTTTGGGCGTAGAAATACTAAATGTTACTTTGCATGTTGGTCTGGGAACTTTCTTGCCGGTTAAAACAGAAAATCTTGCTGAGCACAAAATGCATAGTGAGTATGCAGAAATATCTTTGGAAACCGCTCAAAAAATTATTAGCGCCAAAAAGTCCGGTCGAAGAGTTTTTGTGGTTGGCACCACCACTTGCCGAACTTTGGAGGCTTGGGCCAACGAATCTGATTGTTTTAAAAATGGAGAAGCCAGGGGTTTTGCAAAATTTACTGATATTTTTATCCGTCCTGGTTATCAATTCAAGGTAGTAGACGGCCTAATTACCAATTTTCATTTGCCAAAATCAACTCTTTTAATCCTAATTTCCACTTTTGCCGGCAAGGATCAGATCGCTGAGGCATATAAAATAGCAGTTCAGGAGAAATATCGTTTTTTTAGTTATGGCGATGCGATGATTATTGCCCCGGGACTACTTTCGTGATAGACTTAGAAGGTTAAGCAGCCAAAAATTTTTTATTTTTTTATTTATGTTTAAAAAAGCGGTTCTATATGTTTGGGAGCTGGTTAAGGTGGCGATTATCACCATTGCAATCATTGTGCCAATCCGTTATTTTTTAATTGTTCCTTTTTATGTTAAAGGGGAATCGATGGTGCCAAATTTTCACGATCGTGAATATTTGATTGTTGATGAAATTTCCTATCGTTTCAGCGAACCACAACGCGGACAAATAGTGGTTTTCCGTTATCCGGAAGATCCACAAGAATATTTTATCAAAAGAATAATTGCTTTGCCGGGCGAAACAGTGCAAATAAAAAACGGAGGGGT
>JAVFAE010000248.1:0-2516 GCA_034002605.1 Weeksellaceae bacterium
TCTTCCTGAAATGGCATTGTTCAACTTCTGAATTGTAGTTACGATAATTCGAACATTCGAGTCATTAAATTTTCGGATAAGGTCATCTGTATTGGTAGCCGAACTCACCGAACCTTTACTGAATTTGTCGTATTCCTGATTGGTTTGATAATCCAAATCCTTTCTGTCCACTACAAAAACAACTTTTTTAATTGCCGGAATTTTGGATAAAATCTGACTGGCTTTAAAACTGGTTAACGTTTTTCCACTTCCTGTAGTATGCCAGATGTAACCGTTTTTCTCTACCTTGTAACCATTTAAAATTTCATTTTCTTTTACCTTTTTAATAATGCTTTCCACCGCATAATATTGATACGGACGGAGTACCATCAGGCGTTTATCCGTTTCGTTCAGCACAATGTATTTACAAATCATTTTACTAAGATGGCATGGCTCTAAAAATGCATCAGTAAAACCATTTAAAATATTATTCAAAGGAATATTTTGCTCATCTGTCCAATGAAAAGTTTGCAAAAACTCAGGTGGATGAATACCAAAATTACTGTAATATTTGGTGTTTACACCGTTACTAATAACAAACAACTGCACATAATGAAATAATGCACTTCCTGCTCCGAAACTATGCTTTTGATAACGATTGATTTGGTTAAAAGCTTCTTTCATTTCCAAACCTTTCCGCTTCAATTCAACTTGCACCAAAGGTAAACCGTTGATTAATAAAGTAACATCATAACGATTGACATATTTCCCTTCCTGCGTAATTTGATTGGCAACCTGATATTCATTTTGACACCAATGCTCTACATTCAAAAATTCAAAATACAAATTATCGCCATTATCCCGAATGATATGTTGTTTTTCCCGAAGTGTTTTGGCTTTTTCAAAAACAGAACCTTTTTTTAAAATATTGAGTACCTTTTCAAATTCACTTTCACTAAGTTGAATTTGATTGTGTTTTTCTAATTGGATTTTTAAATTCGCTATTAAGTTCTTTTCATTCTTGATAGGCACATATTTATAACCCAATTTCTGAAGTTGGGCAATGAGTTTTTCCTCTAATATTTGTTCGGATTGGGTCATTTAATTACAATTGCAAATTATAATGACAAATTACGGAATTAATTACGAATTACAAATGTGTTTTGCACATCGTAATTCGTAATTAAAACTTTCTACTTACCTCAATCCTTTAAACATCTGCTCAATCGCTTTCTTTTTCTGTTCCATATTAGGATGAACATAAAGGTTCAAAGTTGTGCTGATGTTGGAATGCCCGAGTAAAACGCTGACCGTTTTGTAATCGCATTTGCTTTCTATGCAACGTGTGGCAAAGCTGTGTCGTAATCCGTGGAATTTTATTTCCGGAATTTCCAATTGTTTCATCAAATTTTTATAAAAACTTCGATAAGTGCGTGGTTCGGTGGGCTTTTCATCATTGGTAAGCACAAAGAATTTTTGATTTACTATTTTTTTAATAGGTTTCAACATTCGTAATAAATCACGACTCATCGGGATTTCACGTATGGAATTTTTAGTTTTTGGCGAGTCCAAAAGCAATTCGGTTCTTCGTTTTCCGTCTTCGATGACGTAAATTCTCTGAATGGTTTTGCGAATATGAATTACACCGTTTTCGGTGTCGATGTCTTCCCAAGTCAAGGCACAAATTTCACCGATTCGCATACCGGAAGAAAGGCAAATAAAAATGCCCAAATTTCGAAAGGTGAAGTGCTCCTGAATATAGCTCATTACCTTTTTTTGATGGGTTTTGGAAAGTACCTCAATGTGCTGATTTTCCCGAACCGTAGGATATTGAATATCAAAAGGCTCGTAGGAAATCCATTTGTTTTTGGCTCCGAATTTCAGTACCATTTTCAGGACAATAAGAATGTCTTTGATACTCTTTTGGCTCAATCCCTGTTCCAATTTTTGAAATACAAATTTCTGAACCTGCTGTTCTTCAATTTCCTGTAAACTCCCGAATACAGGCAATAAGTGATTTTCAATCAGCAAGACATACGCCGAAAAACTTGATTTTTTCACATACTGTTTTTTGTCTGCTTTCCATAATTCCGCGATTTCTGCAAATGATTTTTTTGTTGTCATAAATTTTGATTTTTAAATGAAAGCCAAAGGAAATCAAATAAGATTGAGGATTAATATTTTGTAAGTACCCATTAAGGTTCCAAACACATCACAAAAAATCCCCAAACTACGATTTCCCGAGTTTGCAGGAGATTGGGAAGCGAAGAAGTTGGGAAATATTTCTCCTCTTCAAAGAGGTTTTGATTTACCAAAACAAAGTATTGTAGCGGGAAATATTCCCATAGTTTACAGCAATGGAATTTTAAAATTTCATAATCAATCCAAAAGCAAAGCTCCCGGATTAGTAACAGGACGTTCGGGAACAATTGGAAAATTTACTTTCATTTAAAATGGTGAGTATTTGCCACATAAAACAACTTTATGGGTTACATATTTTTTTGGCAATATAAAAAAATTTATTTATTATATATATA
>JAVFAE010000249.1:0-2513 GCA_034002605.1 Weeksellaceae bacterium
TAACCAGGGCACTATCACCATCGGGTTAAAAGAAAAAAATGGCACGGTAGTTATTGATATAACCGACACCGGAAAAGGCGTACATAAATCGCAGTTTAAAACCATTTTTCAGCCCGGATATTCCACTAAAAAAAGAGGTTGGGGACTGGGTCTGTCGCTCGCCAAACGAATTGTAGAAAACTATCACAAAGGCAAAATATTTATCAAGTGGTCCGAAATCGGAAAAGGAACAACGTTCCGAATTGTACTAAACAGGTGAGCTATTCGTCGTAGAAAAGAATCATAAAAGATGTTCTTAAACATGAATTTATGTCCAGTTATCGGAATTTCTGTCCATATATTAGAAAAAGTCTAAACAAATTTTTCTCCTTTATTAATACTATATTCCAAAATTAAATCATTTACAAATAAATACTTAGATGTATTTTTCTATAATAACCATGTGTAAATTAGAATTTTATTGATAAGTAATTAAAAAACTTTTGTTTGTGTGATATGTTATTAATTCGTAACTTTTTTTCGTGAACTAAAATTTTGGAAAGTTGATTTGAGATAATGTCACAAAAATGGGGGTGACAATTGGGGTACCTCTATAAAAAAGTGAAAAATCGGAAATTTTCTCAACAAAATAGCAGATAGAAAATGATAAAAAACACATTCTTTAACCAATATAATTTTTTAGAAAAAATTCTGACACATTCTTGTAATTTTATAAAGATTCTAAAATAGTATAATAGTAACGTTAACAAACAGATACAAAAAGAGACCTGACCTTTTTAAAACTATGAGTTAATTACCCAGAAAATCCCGATTAGATACTTTAAAAAAAGAGCCCGCATATTCTAACAAATTTTGAATTGTAAAAATGAACTGTACTAAAGAAAGTATGTTTTTTATATTAATGGGGTGACGAAGCGAAAAAACAATTTTTGATAGAATATATCATTTACAGATAGTATATAAATACAACCCGCAAGGGACAAATAGAATATTTTTCGAATATCAATTAAAAATTTTGTAATTAATTAAATAAAATGGAAATGATCAGACGTAGATTCTCAGAATTTGAAATTCACAAAATTCTTCAGCAATATGAAGATGGTGTCTCTGTTCAGCGGATAATTGATGAATATGGGATTAGTCAGGCTACATTTTACAATTGGAGAGCCAAATATGGTCGGGTTTCTTCCAATGATATTTTGAAACTAAATAAGCTAAAGGAAGACAACGACCGGTTGAAACGTATGTTTGCCGAAATAAGTCTTGAGAACGAATCACTTAAAGCGCAGCTCAACAAAAGGGATTAAATTCAAAAACTTAATCTTACCTTTCTTTGTTAAATGTTTTATCCAGTCCGTTCAAAAAAATATTGATGTTATGAATCTTAAAAAACCAAACTATGCGTGGTACGCGTTATATACCAAGGTAAACAGCGAAAAGAAGATTTTTGAATCTTTGCAGGAAAACAAGATTGAATCCTACTTACCGCTAAAGAAAACGCTTAGGCAGTGGAGCGATCGGAAAAAATGGATTGAAGAACCATTGTTCCGGTGTTATTTGTTTGTGAAGGTAAGTCACATCGAATTTTTTAACGTCCTTTCGGTTCCCGGAGTTGTTTGTTATGTTAGCTTTGGGGGAAGACCTCAAACCATTCCTGATAACCAAATTGAAAACATTCGAACCCTAATCAAACAAGATGAAATTGATGTTGTCGTTTCAAAGGAGAAGTTAAAAAGAGGTAAAAAAGCTGAAGTTTTAGTCGGCCCGTTAAAAGGATTAAAAGGCGAGATTATTGAGGTTTCGGGACAATACAGGATATTAATCAGAGTTGAATCGATTGGTTGTTGTTTGCATGCCAATATTTCCAGAGATGAAATAAAACTAATCGACTCCGATGATGAGGTTAACCAGATATACAATCCCGCAAAGCGGGTGGTAAAAAAGAGATATCAGAACGCTGAATGGTAGTCATATTTATTGAACTACCGTTTATGTATATTCATAAAAAACACCGCAAAAATTTATTTATTCAGAGAGCTCTCACCCAATGACAAAATTCTGATTTAACATAAATAAATTCATGGCGATTCTGTTTCCATTCAGAAACAGACCAATTATTCCGGTTGACCTAAAATATAAGACACAATATAAAAATAGTCACTCTAAAATTTAAAAATTATGAAAGTACTTATCCTGGCGGGTGGATTGGGTTCCCGGTTATCAGAAGAAACCGTTCTGAAACCCAAACCGATGGTCGAAATTGGCGGAAAACCAATTTTGTGGCACATCATGAAAATTTACTCTTATTATGGATTTAATGATTTTATAATCATGTTGGGTTATAAAGGTTATATCATTAAAGAATTTTTTGCGAATTATTATCTCCATCAATCGGATGTTACATTCAACATGAAGGATAATGAGGTACAAATCTTAAACAATTCTTCTGAACCGTGGAAAGTAACCCTCATTGATACCGGATTGAACACGATGACCGGAGGAAGGATTAAACG